>NZ_JAVJRX010000140.1:0-53757 GCF_040219735.1 Coleofasciculus sp. G1-WW12-02
CCCACTCAGTTAGTTCTCTCCGTGCCGGAGCAAAAGGGGCAAGCCTTCGCCTCTGCCAAACTGCTGTACTCGACTCATAGCCAAAACGAGGCGAAGCCTTCCCCCTTCATCGGATTTCCACGACCCCTGAATCCTTACGATAATTGTTGATTTATCCCCATTATCAAAGCTAGAGTGCTGATTTTCATGTTGCCAGAGGCTGAACTTGGGGGCACCAGTAATCTAACTGAAGTTCAGTTCACTCGCAGTAGCGGTGTCCGTGACACCACTTATAAGCATAACTCATTAAGGTTATCAGGTTAACTGATAGTTGAGGAAGCGATCGCAAAATCTTCGGGATTGCTCTGGTATCGGCGATTCATCGATATCCGCTCCATGGGGTCAGGTTGCCTCTGCTCAATCCCCTATCTGCCTATCTGGTAGTCACTCATCTGAGATCGGCAAAGGAATGCGATCGCGCCAGCTACTTTTTGCATAAATCTGAAATCGAGAGGCAATACGCACGATGGCTACACCGATACAGACACTGAGGAGGATTGAACCTAAAATCAGTATTTTGGATCGCCGAAACCTTTGATATACCCTAGGGTGGGCAATGCCCACCAGCCTTAACCATGAAATCGACTAACGCCGTTGTTCTGATCACAAGTGTCTTCATGTTCAGTGTCTGGGGATGGGGAATCACTCAAGCCGCCGAACCCAGTCTGGGGAGTTCTTTTCGGGATTTTTGTCTTCAAAAAGAAAGTTTGTCAGCCGAGACGAGAAAAACGGTGGAGGTGCTTTTAGAAGCAGCAGGCACGAGTGATTGTGAACTAGCTACTAAAAATCTGTCAAGTCGTACTGAGCTTTACCTAAACAGAAACAGAACAGGAATCAGTGACCTGAGTCCTTTATCAGGACTCACTAACTTAGAGGTGCTTTACTTAGATTACAACCAAATTACCAATATTAGTCCTCTAGCCGGACTCACTAACCTGAATACACTTGTCCTTAATCAAAACCAAATTAGCGATATTAGTCCTCTAGCCGAACTCACTAACCTTGAGACACTTCAACTCATCAACAATAAAGTGAAAGATATCCGTTCTTTAGTCGGATTAACCAGCCTGAGTTGGCTTCTACTTGATGACAACCAAATCACCGACATCCATCCACTAAAAGAACTCAAAAACCTTGAGACAGTAGTCCTTAACAACAATCAAATAGCTACCGTCCACCTCGTGAAACTCACCAACTTGAAAGAGCTTCACCTTAGCAATAACCAAATCACCGATATCACTTTAGCAGAACTTCCCAATCTTTATTGGCTTAGTCTTAATGATAATAAAATCAAATATATTAGCTTTCTAGCGAGACTCACTAACCTTCAGACACTTCAACTTGATGATAACCAGATTGCAGATATTAACCCATTAGCGGGACTCACTAACCTCAAGTGGCTTGCCCTCAGTGAAAACCAAATTACAGATGTTAGCCCGCTAGCGGGACTCACAAATCTGGAGATGCTTCTGCTCAACAACAATCAAATCAAAGATGTCAGCCCTCTATCAGGACTCACAAATCTGACGATGCTTTTTCTTGAAGGCAATGAGATTTCTTTGGATAGCTCCGCTAATGCACAACCAACTTGCCCAGTCAGTCCCCCAGATATTTGCCAATTTTGAAAACGTAGCAAGAGTGTTATTTTGACTCAATCTATGTCTAATCAAAATGAAGTTTTTGAAATTCTGAAGGGATTTCTGTTACTTCTACTCTTTTATCTCTGTGCTGGTCGGAGCCAATAATAGCATTACTCCCATCTATGGCTACTGAATTACCAAATCGGTAGGTAGAACCCATAAATTTTTTAATGAAGTTATTAGTATTCTATAAAGTTATTTTAGAAATAACATCTCGTAAAAAAATACATTTTTTTGGACTTTTATCGACAAGCTATCTCTGGCAGCGAGAGCAAGCGCTTGAACTTGCCGAGCTGATCCGTAGTTTTCTGAATACATCTTATGGAAAACCACTTCAGCAGCAAGTTTCTAATAATCTAAAGCAAAAGTGGAATGTAGATGGAGAAATTCCCATAAAAATTTTACAACATACTCCGACTCACTTAACTCTTAAAGACCAAAGCAAATGGATTTGGGCAGTGAAATTGATATCTAGTCCCTTTTTGATTCTTGGTGGTTTTGGACTCTTCTTATGCATTACTGAAAAAACTTATCCCAGTTTATTTATCATTTGCTGAGCGTTTCAACAAAAAGTTCACCTCCTTCAATTACCAGGAAGGTTGACTCCCCGTCAGAACCCAAACAAACCCGATTCAAATAGTTGAGTTATTCCGATGAAAAGTTTAACAGTTTTTTGGGCAACAATTACGATGATTTCTGTATCGGCTTTAAGCTTACTATCTCGGGCAGATACTCCCGCTTACTGTGATTTTTATCCCATCGGGGAAGATAGGGCATCCTCTAGTATGCCCTGCATATTTTCCCAACACCAAGGTTTTATCGCGATTGCCATAAACGGTGATGTCTTGTACGAATTTAACCCTGTGGGTAACTCTCCTGGCAACTATACAGATGCGGCTGGCGATGCTGTCTATCGGCAGGCAGGATTAGGCAGTCGGGGTCTGATTTTCCAACTCCGCTACGAAAAGATATACGTGTATTGGTTTCCAGATACTCGGATTGGCACCTTAAGAGGAAACAATGTTGGATCGCGCATTAACCTGCGGCAGCAGCCCACCCTTAACTCTGGCACGAATGGGTATGGACTCGTGGGCGATCGCGTCACCGTTTTGGAATGTCGCCAAGACAACGACACACTGGGCAGCAACCTCAACTGGTGCAAGGTGCAGTTTCCCAAGTCCACAGAGATCGGCTGGATTCGTAGCGACTTTATTATCTTCCCCGTAGAGATTGAACGCTGGAGTTGATTTGAGGGAGAAGGTGATCACTGTCCACTCTTGAATCTTTTGGCTATTGGGACAATGGCTCTAGCGTACTTGAACAATTTAACGCAGCAGGCTGTATTGCCGAAGAATTTAAATAACAAAAGCTGTCGATTAATTGAATTTTTTGATAATGTTTCATCTATCTATCAATTGGGTTGATGTGAGGGAAGTCTCAATGCCTAAAAGAATAAGTTAGGTTTCCTGCGTCAACCCAACCTACAAAATACCAACCCAATCAGACTTGATGGCATCCTATCAACATTGTAGAGACGTACCATGGTACGTCTCTACAGTCGGAATAATCTAAGAAGCAGCCTTAGCTGCTGTACGCTGACGCCGACGTCCTACCGTTTTCACAGGAGCTTCCTCTGGATTTTGTAGTAAGAAAACCACTAGAGGACGGCTTTGAAGTTCGCGGCGAGTTAACCGTTCTATATCCCGCTCAATTTTCTGTTGCAATCCTGTCCAGTCAATTTCTGGTTGTTTTTTGTCATCAAAGGATTTGGCAAAGTCTGTCCACCCATCGCTCAATGTTCGTTCAATCGTCTTAATCACTAACTGCTGAAGCAAGGATTTCTCCACACTGGCGACCACACCCCGCAGGTGTATTTCCGGTTGGGCGAGGAGTTTACCCTCCCAACTTACGGCGGCGGCGACAGTCACTACACCATCTCCTGCAAGCTGCTGACGTTCCTTAAGCACTTCATGATGCACGATACCTGATC
The DNA here is from genome assembly GCF_040219735.1 of Coleofasciculus sp. G1-WW12-02. Lineage (NCBI taxonomy): Bacteria > Bacillati > Cyanobacteriota > Cyanophyceae > Coleofasciculales > Coleofasciculaceae > Coleofasciculus > Coleofasciculus sp. G1-WW12-02. The sequence goes on from NZ_JAVJRX010000140.1 coordinate 3,670, forward strand.
GATCCACTAGCTCAATACCAGAGGGGACTTGACCGACAACGCTAATACTATCCTCGGTTAATTCCACCACATCCCCGTTATCGGTAATCACAATATTTTCTGCTGGTATACCCATACTTTGTGCCATTTTCCCATGTTGGATCAGCATCCGATGTTCCCCGTGAACGGGCATGAAAAACTTGGGTCGCGTCAAGGCGAGCATCAGCTTATGATCTTCTTGAGCGCCATGACCCGAAACGTGAATCCCTTGATGGCGTCCATAGATCACGTTTGCCCCTTGCATCATCAGGCGATCAATTGTATTTACAACGGCGATTGTATTACCGGGAATGGGATTAGCAGAGAAAACAACCGTGTCACCTTCTTGAATTTTCAGTTTCCGGTGTTCTCCTTTGGAAATACGGGTGAGAGCAGCCAGGGGTTCACCTTGAGACCCAGTGGTTAAAATTAACACTTTTTCTGGGGGTAAACTATGGGCGGCGTGGAGTGGCTCAAATAAGCTATCGGGACATTTTATATACCCCAGATTCCGAGCTTGAGCAATAACATTGAGCATGGAACGACCGACAACCGACACCACTCGGTTTTGTTTTTGTGCCAGATTTAAGATGAGTTGCACTCGATGAACCGATGAGGCAAATGTGGTGACCAGGATTCGTCCCGGTGCTTGGGAGAAAATGCGATCCAGGTTGGGATAGACGGACGCTTCGGAAGGGGTGTGTCCGGGAACTTCAGCGTTGGTAGAATCGCTGAGGAGACAAAGCACTCCTTTTTCACCGTGTTCGGCTAACCTCTGGAGATCAAAGTATTCACCATCGACCGGGGTATGATCAACTTTAAAGTCTCCGGTGTGGATAACAACCCCAACGGGCGTGTGAATCGCTACGGTAAAACTATCGGCAATGGAGTGAGTGTTGCGAATATATTCAACCATAAAGTAAGAACCGATCCGCACCATGTCACGAGGACTAACCGAATTTAACTTTGTGCGATCGGCAACTCCTGCTTCCTCGAGTTTGCCTTTCAGCAGCGCCATCGCCAGTCGAGGTCCGTGAATGACGGGAATATCAAATTGCTTCAAGTGATAGGGAAGTCCACCAATATGATCTTCGTGACCATGGGTGACAATCATGCCCTTGATTTTATGGCGATTTTCCCGCAAATAGGTCATATCGGGCAGAACGATATTAACCCCGTGCATTTCATCATTAGGAAATCCTAATCCTGCATCCAAGAGAATAATTTCATCGTTGAACTCGAAAATACAGGTATTTTTGCCAATTTCATGCAGCCCACCTAAGGGAATTATTTTTAGAGCGGCTGAAGATTTATTACTAGTCAATTTGCCTCCTTTGAGATTTCTATTTCTCATTAATTACAACGTTAAACCTGAATTGAAAATTGCCGTTTTTTAGAAAATAAATTTTGGGCAATAAACTAATCTTAATCTAATCTAGACTAACTCAAGTTTGTTAGAAGTGGTAGTCATTCTTATTCGAGTTATGCGTGAACCTATCGAAAAGAAAGAACATAAGATCTGATCAATAATTGAAAACGGCTATCAAAAACCGACATGAAAGAACAAGAGGTTACCATTCAAAACGATATCCTTGGCTTAATGCCTGCTGTCATGAATTCAACTGGACTAACAAGTCGTTTTATTATGAAAACTGAGCTTGTTTCTAGAGTTTATCGATAAAAATATGGAATTATCGATCAATGATCACTCTAGCACCTCAATGGGCAAGGGGCAGATAATAGGCTACTTTAGCCAAACAATTAAGAGCCGTTCATAGATAAATGTTTTGTTTTATTTTAAGGGCAATTTAACTCTCCTAATATGAACATTGATGAGAATTTATAGTAAAGAAAGCTCTTGGAGAACCGTCTTGACTTGTTGTTGCAATTCCATAGGCAGATCACTCAATGGTGGACGCGGTGAACCGACATCCCATCCTTGGAGTTTTAATGCAGCTTTGAGTGGAATAGGATTGGCAGTACAAAACAAGACTTTAAATAAAGGAAAAAGCTTTAAGTGAATGTCTTTGGCTAGGTCTGTTTGACCCGCTTGGAAAGCCTGGATCATCTGCTGGAGTTCTCGACCAACTAGATGGGAGGAAACACTGACTACGCCACTTGCCCCTAGTGCTAATAAAGCTAAGGTAAAGGAATCTTCTCCTGAGTAAATGGCAAAATCCGGTGGTGTTAAACGTCGCACTTGACTGCCTTGCTCGAAGCTGCCACTTGCCTCTTTAATCGCTACAATATTGGGAATTTCCGCTAAACGGGCAACGGTTTCCGGTTGGAGGTTTTGACCCGTGCGGCTAGGTACATTATAGAGCATCACAGGCAAGTCAGGACTGGATTTGGCAATTGCCTGGAAATGATTATAGAGTCCCTCTTGTGGGGGTTTATTGTAATAGGGAACGACTTGTAATGAACCATCTACCCCTAGTTTAGCGACTTTTTGGGTAGCTGAGATCGCTTCTTGGGTGGAATTTGACCCTGTGCCAGCAATTACCTTGGCTTTACCCGCCACCGCTTTTTGCACCACCTGAAATAACTGGCACTCTTCATCCCATGTCAATGTCGGTGATTCACCCGTCGTACCACAGACGACGACGGTATCGGTACCCTGCTGTACTAAATGAGCCGCTAATTCCTCAGCAACCTGATAATTCACACTGCCGTCTTCTTTAAACGGCGTAATCATTGCCGTTAATACACGTCCAAAATTGACCACCCTTATTTCACTCCTCTTTGGTCATTAGTTATTGGTCATTGGTCATTAGTCATTAGTTATAAGCCATTGGTCATTAGTTATCGAGCTAAGCAACTCTCAACTAACGACAATAGACGCACAACTGCTTTGCCACAGGATTGAACAAAGGACAAATGACCAAGGACAAACAAATTAATAAGCCATCATTGCTGTTGCTGGCTTTAACCAATTCCGTTCCACCAACAACTCGGCAATTTGTACGGCATTCAAAGCTGCCCCTTTGCGAATTTGGTCACCACTCAACCAAATCTCTAATCCACACGGATGAGACAAGTCTTGTCGAATGCGTCCCACCAGTACATCGTCCTTACCCGTAGCATCTATAGGCATGGGGAAATAATTCGCCTGCCAATCTTCCACCAGTCGCACTCCCGGTGCATTGGCAAGTAGATCCTTGGCTGTGGCGACAGACATAGGTTGAGCAAACTCTAGATTAATCGCTTCTGAGTGAGCTCGCAGCACAGGAACTCGAACACAAGTAGCGCTGATTCGGATCTGGGGATCATTGAAAATCTTGCGGGTTTCATTAACCATTTTCATCTCTTCCTCACAATACCCCTGATCATTCAACGGAGAATTGTGGGGAAACAGGTTAAACGCCAAGGGGTAGGGAAAGCTTTCCGTTGGTGGCGTTTGCTCCTGCAAAATTGCCTGCGCCTGTACTTTTAGTTCTTCCATCGCCCGTCTACCTGCACCGCTAGCCGATTGATAGGTAGCGGCAATAATCCGTTGGACGGGTTGCACCCGATGCAGAGGCCAAACGGCTACTGCCATTAGTATTGTCGTGCAGTTGGGATTGGCAATAATCCCTTTATGCTTCGCCGCCGCTTCCGGATTGACCTCAGGAATAACCAGTGGTACATCAGGATTCATGCGAAAAGCACTGGAATTGTCAACAACCACAGCTCCCTGCTCAACTGCTTTAGATGCCCAAGCTTTAGATGTTGAACCACCAGCCGAGGCTAAAACCAAATCCACCTCTTTAAATGAATCTTCCCCCACGGCTTCCACCGATAGGGATTCGCCTCGAAACTGGAGAGTTTGTCCCGCCGACCGGGGTGAGGCTAAGAGTTTTAGATGGGTAAGGGGAAAGTTGCGGGTTTCTAGTAATTCCAGTAACTCGGCGCCGACTGCACCCGTTGCGCCCAGTATAGCAACGCGAACTTGACTAGACAAATGATCTACCTCCAATTTTTTTTAACACATCGATCCTGTTGAGAGTGATTTAACTGAGCCAGAAAGACCAAGTGAACTACCCAGCGCTCACCCTATCGGGTATAGCATGGGCTTCTGATTTCATTGGGGAATGCCTTAGTTTAGTACAGACCCGCCATGGCGCGTCTGTACGTCCACGCTTCGGTCTTATTTCCCCTCCCTCAGCACAGACGGCTGTCCCATCCGCCTGTATTATTCTGATGCCTTCAGCTCCGATATTTGCTGAAGCGTTACCATCTCTATCATGGTGAGTACCACAACCAGGGCAAGTCCACTCCCTCACTTCTAGCGGCATTTCATCAACCTGGTAGTAGCAGTTTGAACAGAGTTTAGAACTGGGAAACCATCTATCAATCTCTACCAAGACCTTACCCTCTTTCTCTAGTTTGTACGATAGAAAATTGACAAACATCCCCCACCCAGCATCCGATTAAGGAAATTATCTAATCTATATCCTGACAAAATCCATAAGATTTTAACAAAAAAGATGTTTATCTGTGATAACACGATAGACCTAGGTTCGCGCCAATTGACTGAGATATTGCCGTTGGCTTGCCCTTAAAGGGACAGATTAACGATAACAGTTCTCGTTCGGACTTGATGAGTAGGCTAGCTCAATGCATTAGTACAGGGTGACATAGATAACTCATTCGTCAAAATTATTTCCCAGCTTCCAGACGAAGCCGACTACGTCTGCTGGAGAAGGCTGCCCCAGTTCTCCCGGCTTCGACAGTGGAAAACGTCTGCCGAGCTGGTCTAGAGGGTAGATTCGCTGCTGTAGACGCTCTGAATGTACTATCATCAGATACGGAAACCCCTCCAGACAGACTCCATCTATGTCTCTTTTATACCCTGAAACAATGACTAGAACTCAAATTAACTAGTTGTCAGACTAGCATATCATGAGGTGTTTGGATTAGCCTGTGACAGCTCTACACACTGACTCTTACGAGTACAGCGTGGGCTTGTAGAGGAGCCTTTGTCATTAGCCTGAGTGTTTCGCTCTCTTACACAAGCACGCTCGTTATCCCAGGATAGATACTTGGTGAACGTACAGACTGTCTATGTTTGGTCGGGAACTTGTTCCAGTTTTGAACAATACGGTTCTTTGATTTTACATTCGGCGCTGTGGAGAGGGGAAGTGTTGAGAACAGAAAACTTAGGGATAACATGGGCGAGGAACACCACATCCATTCTGGATGCCATGCCACTATGATTGGCATTACTGGCGATTTATCCCACCTCTGCAACAGCAGTAGGGCGTGGGAAACCTATCGCCGGATTCGCTAAAGAGCTAAAATTCAGTTGTCTCCAAAAAAAGCGTCAATGAAAGTTACTCAGGAAAAACTCCCCAAGAGCCAACTCGGTCTGGAAATTGAGATTCCCGCCGAAACGACCAAGAAGGTCTACGAGAAGGTCGTGCAAAATCTTGCCCGCTCTGCCAACATTCCTGGGTTTCGCAAGGGAAAGGTGCCGCGTCAAATTTTGCTCCAGCGCCTCGGTCCGGGACGGATCAAAGAAGCCGCGCTGGAAGATTTGGTACAAAATAGTTTACGGGACGCCCTGAGCCAAGAAACCATTGAGGCACTGGGCAACTATAAGTTGGTTTCCACCTTTGAAGAACTGCTGAGTCAGTTCCAGCCGGGACAACCGTTAACATTCTCGGCATCGGTGGATGTGCCTCCAGAAATCAATTTGGGAGACTACAGGAATCTCAGCGTCAAAGCCGAAGAGGTTAAGTCAGACCCTGAGGCGGTGGATAAATTTTTGGCAGAACGTCAGGTTCAGCACGCCACGCTGATTCCCGTCGAATCGCGCCCCGCCCAAATGGGTGATGTGACGGTTGTGGATTATAAGGGTCGTTTGACACCTGAGGGAGAGGAATCTGTTGATATTTCTGGCGGTGAGGCGACTGACTTTCAGCTGGAACTCGAAGAAGGACGGTTTCTGGCTGACATTGTGCAGGGAATTGTGGGCATGACACCGGGGGAAACCAAAGAGGTGCCGGTGACGTTTCCGGAGGATTATCCGCGAGAGGATTTAGCCAGCAAGAGTGCTGTCTTTACTCTTACCCTCAAAGAACTCAAGGAAAAAGAGTTACCCGAACTCGACGACGACTTCGCCCAAGACATTAGCGAAGAGGAAACCATCAGCGAATTGCGCGACTCCTTGGCAGAACAATTTACCGAAAAAGCCGAGCAAGAAACCAAAACCAATAAAGAAAACGCTCTGATCGAAGCGCTGGTGGCACAAGTTGAGATTGACCTACCCGAAACCCTGATTGAGCGGGAAGTCCAGACGATATTAACCCAGACTGCGATCCAGATGGAGAACTACGGGATGGATCTGCAGAAAGTGTTTACAGCGGAAATGATGCCCCAACTGCGTCAGCGTTCGCGTCCCGATGCGATCGCACGCCTGCGCCAATCCCTTGCCCTTGAGGAACTGGCTAAACGGGAATCACTTACTGTGGATGATGAACAGATGGATGCCAAATGTCAAGAAGTGATGAAACAATTGGCAGGGCAAGATGTCGATCCGCAACGCTTGCGGGAGTACGTTAAAGCCGATTTGCTCAAAGAGAAAGCCCTTGAATGGTTGGAAGAACACGCTACCATTGAACTGGTTCCTCAAGGCTCACTAGCGACAGAAGAAACAACGGATACACCGGAAACTATCTCTGAGGCAAGTGAAGACGCCGCCGATCAGCCTGAAGCCACGGCTGATCAAGACAGCGAGGAAACATCACCCACCCCTGATGCTTCTGAACAAACGGCAGCGAGCGAATAAACTTGGGGTTTGGGGAGTTAACCCAGACAAAGCAGGAGCTCTCAGTCTTGGGAAAAAGATTTAATCGCCAACCTCAGCACTTATTGATGTTGCTAAGGCATAATGGTGAGTAGAAGTTAACGTGGGTTAACTCCCGCCCAATGTGTTCAAACCTGCCTGCCGGGAAAAACATTCACTTGTTGACACCAATACTTTACTCCTTGTTCTATGCTGCAATCCCAGTTCCCTGACCACTCATTTACAAGCTGGAGTTCCCCGGAAATTGACTCGGTTAGTACAAACAGTCATTCAAGCAACGTCGTACCGATGGTGATTGAACAGTCTGGCGTAGGGGAACGGGCGTTTGATATTTACTCGCGGCTACTGCGGGAGCGGATTGTGTTTCTGGGAACAAGAATCAATGACGTGGTGGCTGACTCGATCATTGCCCAGCTCCTGTATTTAGAAGCCGAAGATCCAACCAAGGATATCCAAATTTACATTCACTCCCCCGGCGGACCTATTCTCGGATTAGGGGGAGTGATTGCTGGGATGGCAATTTATGACACAATGCAACAGATTCGTCCCGATATTGTCACAATATGTTTTGGTGCGGCGACGGATATGGGCGTGATTCTGCTAACGGGAGGAACACCCGGAAAACGCATGTCCCTGCCCAATGCACGGATCATGATCAGCCAACCGCTAGGCGGCGCCCAAGGACAAGCCGTTGACATCGAAATCCAAGCCAAGGAAATTTTATATCATAAAAATCAGCTCAATGAGCTAATGGCGTATCATACAGGTCAACCTTACGAAAGAATCGCCACGGACACTGAGCGCGACTTTTTTCTGTCAGCAGCGGAAGCCAAAGAGTATGGTTTAGTTGACCAAGTTATCTCGCGAGAGAATCTCAAGAGCGACGCCACCGTCACTTCTATTAAGTAAGAGGCTCCTTATGTCTAAATACGACTCCCATCTAAAATGTTCATTTTGTGGCAAGTCTCAAGAGCAGGTTCGCAAGTTAATTGCTGGACCGGGAGTCTACATTTGCGACGAATGTGTAGATTTGTGTAACGAAATTTTAGATGAGGAGTTGCTCGATTCCAGCGCTCCGGCTCCCCAGCAAGTTCCCCGCTCGGAACCCCCACAAAAACGTCGCACTCGCACATCAGCTTTGTCACTGAATCAGATTCCTAAACCTCGGGAACTGAAAAAGTATCTTGATGAACATGTCATCGGTCAGGATGATGCTAAAAAAGTCCTCTCTGTAGCTGTTTATAACCACTACAAGCGCCTAAGTTTTCTCGAAGCCAAGGCAAAGGGTAAAGCTGGGGTAGACGATGCGGTGGAACTGCAAAAGTCTAATATTCTGCTCCTCGGACCCACTGGTTGTGGTAAAACATTACTGGCTCAAACCTTAGCGTCTGTACTCGATGTCCCCTTTGCTGTCGCCGATGCAACAACGCTGACGGAAGCCGGTTATGTGGGTGAAGATGTGGAGAACATCTTACTGCGGCTGTTGCAGGTGGCGGATTTGGATGTTGAAGAAGCGCAACGGGGAATTATTTATATCGATGAAATCGATAAAATTGCCCGCAAGAGCGAAAATCCTTCGATTACGCGGGATGTTTCTGGGGAAGGGGTTCAGCAAGCTTTACTGAAGATGCTAGAGGGAACCGTTGCCAACGTGCCACCTCAGGGCGGACGTAAGCATCCCTATCAAGACTGCATTCAGATTGACACAGGCAATATATTATTTATCTGTGGTGGTGCCTTTGTCGGCTTAGAGAAGGTGATTGAACAGCGTTTAGGGAAGCGCTCAATCGGCTTTATTCAACCGGGAGAAGGTCACTCGAAAGAAAAACGTGCGGCGGATTTACTGCGACATTTAGAACCCGATGACTTGGTGAAGTTCGGGATGATTCCGGAATTTATCGGTCGTATCCCGATCGCGGCTGTGGTTGATCCTTTGGATGAAGAAGCTCTGATCGCGATTTTGACTCAGCCGCGCAATGCTCTGGTGAAGCAATATCAGAAATTATTGAAGATGGATAACGTGCAGCTTGGGTTTACTGAAGACTCGCTGCGAGCCATTGCTCAGGAAGCGTATCGGCGAAAAACGGGAGCGCGAGCGCTTCGGGGTATTGTGGAAGAGTTGATGCTAGAGGTAATGTACGAATTACCCTCGCGTAAAGATGTGACTCGCTGTACGATTACCCGGGAAATGGTGGAGAAACGTTCGACAGCCGAACTGCTGGTGCATCCGTCATCCCTACCCAAGCCGGAATCGGCATAAACTTATCAGTGGTGGTATCAAAACGAATTAAGAATGCCTCTAGTTAACGTTCGCGGCGTCGATCATTACTATGAGTGGATTGGTGCGTCTCAGTCGTTGGATGATAAGCCTGTAATGGTTTTCATTCATGGGTGGGGCGGTTCTGCTCGGTATTGGCAAAGTACGGCTGAGGCGCTGTCGGATCAGTTTAATTGTTTGCTTTACGATTTGCGCGGATTCGGGCGATCGCGGCTTCCTCTAGAACCCGTCGGGTTACTCTATGAAATGGAGGACTATGCCCAAGATTTGGCAGCGTTGTTAGAGAAGCTCGCTCTCAAGCGCGTCTATATTAATGCTCATTCTATGGGCGCATCCGTGGCGACGATGTTTCTCAACCGCTATCCGGAGCAAGTGGAACGGGCAATTTTAACCTGTAGCGGTATTTTTGAATACGAGAAAAAATCCTTTGCCGCTTTTCATAAATTTGGCGGTTATGTGGTAAAGTACCGCCCACGCTGGTTTTTACGCATTCCCTTTGCTGGGGCGTTATTTATGGCGCGATTTTTACATCGTCCTCTACCGGGAACGGTGAGTCGGGCATTTTTGGAAGATTTTATCATGGCGGATTATGATGCCGCCTTGGGGACGATGTTAACGTCGGTGAGTAAGTATGCGGCGGAGGTAATGCCATCGGAATTTGCCCAGTTAACAGTACCGACGCTATTAGTGGCGGGGGAATATGATCAAATTATTCCCTCTGCCTTAGGACAACGGGCAGCCGCTTTGAGTGACAAGGTGGAGTATTGGGAAATTCCAAATACGGCTCATTTCCCGATGTTGGAAGCCCCGGATGTTTATCTCAAAGGGGTGCGGCAATTTTTAAAGGGTGATCAAGAGATAAAAATTTGACAATACGCGATGTAAAAATTGTTGTAGAGACGTTCCGGCGGAACGTCTCTATTATTAGGTGCGGTCGCTATATCAATAAACGTAACGTTACTTTACGCCATCAATAAGAGTGAGTTATGAGAATATAGGGCTTTATGAAGAGCGGGTTTTTCAGGGAAATGAGCGGATTATCTCGCCAATGCTGCCAGATTTGGAGTTAATGACTGAGATGGTACTGAATGCGGGAGGATGAGATGAGGAATTGCTGTGATCAATATTGCTATAAATCCAGCTTGTATCGGTCGGTTGATTGGCTAATCCATTCTGGCATCTCTCTTGTTTGATTCTTCGATAAATTTAGTTGTCTCAGCCTCGATATAAAAGTGTTTTTGGCAATACTTTCTGGTATCTATCTTATCTGATTGTTCGATAAATATAGCTCTTTCAGGCTCAGCATGGAAGTGCTTTGAATAATACATTTTGGCATCTCTCTTATCTGATTGTTTGATAAAATAAGCCACCACCGGTTAGTGAGTTTGGTAATAAATTCTGGTATCTCTCTTATCTGATTGTTCGATAAAATAAGCCATTCTAGGTTAGCGAGTTTGGCAATAGTTTCCGGTATTTCCCTTATTGTTGGCTAAATTCAGCGATCGCAGATTCGTGAGTTGGGAAATTCCTGCGGGAATCTCTGTTAGGTGACTATTGGCTAAAGTCAAGGAGTGCAGATTCGTGAGTTGGGAAATTCCTGCAGGAATCTCTGTTATCTGATTGTTAGCTAAATTCAGCGATCGCAGATTAGTAAGGTGAGCAATTTCATCAGGAATTTTGGTAATACGTTTGTTTGACAAATTTAGTTCCGTTATTCCCTGGTGGATAGCTTGAGTAATAATTTTGAGTAATTCTGCACGAGTTAGTCCGCCCACTGTATCAATTAATACATTATTCTGTTCATATTCTTCTTGGTTAGTCATGCTGTTATAACATCAGTATTACCCGTGAAACCCTCGTTCTATCTAGTTTATTTCTGGCATCTGCCTCAAATTAGATAATACCCCTTGGAGCCTCTCCTTTTCTAGATATTGGTATACTACCCACAGGCATGAGCCACGTTTTGACCTGAATTGACCTAGGCACATTGATATGGAAACACTGGTAAGAAGCTTAAATAGCATTGTTGTAAATATCTGCCAATTGCTGGCACTTTTTGTGATTTCCATTGGTATCATCAAAGCCTTATTTATTTTTCTCAAGCACAATCTGATCAATTTTCAATCCGCCACAGCGTTCCAAGAAAGTCGCCTGCAAATGGGTTACTCATTCTCCTTGGGATTAGGCTTTCTCATCGGTGCGAGTATCCTGAAAACAACGATCGCGCCGAAATGGAATGATATTGGACAGCTAGCGGCGATTATCGCGATCCGAACTGTACTAAACTATCTATTGCTACAAGCGATAACCAACAGTTCCGAACCCATGGAAAAGTCCCCAGACAGCCAGGATGCAGACAACTCAAAGCTAGTCAGTTCAGTTGATCGCTGATACTTTACCAACCATCTCCCGATGATGGGCTTCCAGAAGATTGGACACATCGGGACCACTGGGGATAATTCCGCCGGGATTCAGCGGAAACAAATTCCCATAATAATCTCGCTTAACACTCTCCAAATCACAGGTATCCGCAACCCCCGGAAGCTGATACAAATCGCGCAGGTAAGGACCTATGTTTTGATAGTCTTTAATCCGGCGACGGTTGCACTTAAAAAGTCCATAGTAAACAATATCAAAACGGAATAGGGTTGTAAATAGACGCACATCTGCCAACGTCACTCTATCCCCACACAAATAGCGATTCGTTTCTAATACCGCATCAATTTCATTGAGTGTGGTAAACAGTTCATCACAGGCTTGATCATAAGCTTCTTGAGATTGGGCAAAACCGCAGCGATAAACCCCATTATTGACCCTGTGGTAAATCTTATCATTCCACTCAGCGATCGCGGACTTCAGATCCTCTGGATACAAGTCAAGTACGGAATTTTGGGCAAACTGATTAAACTGAGAGTTGAGCATAACAATAATCTCTGCACTCTCATTATTAACAATCGTCTTTGTCTGGTTATCCCACAAGACTGGCACCGTCGAACGTCCACTGTAACCGGATTGGGCTAACTGGTATAATTCCGGCAAGGTGTGACAGCCTTCTTCGGGTTTCTCAAACACCCAGATTCCCTGATCTGAAGATGGCGAGACAATAGACACTCCGATAACCTCATCCAATCCCTTCAGCGCCCTAACAACAAGCGTCCGATGCGCCCAAGGACATCCGAGTCCCACAAAGAGAGTATAGCGCCCTGGGGCGGGTGGATAGGGATTTCCAGCATCTGTACCAATCGTCTGTCTAAACTGACTCTCTGGGCGAATGTATTCTCCCTTTTTGCTGGGTGGTGCCAGTTTGGACATCATAATCTGCCACATTGTCGTCCAGACAAACTTGCCAAACCGAATAATCACGGTTGACGGGAGAGATTTTCCTTTAGGTTTCCAAGAAGACGTTGCCATGAGTAGAGGATTGAGCTTTATCCTTACTTTATCGAATAGCGGTGATTAACAGCGATCGCACCCAGGAATGATAGTCTAGCTACTGTTGGGTTTTCCTGCTGATACCAACTTGCAGTCAAAGAGGTAATCTGTCATGGTTCGCCAAACCCAGTGTAGCGAAGTATCTCGGAGATTCTTCCCTTCGCTGAGAATGACACGAACGCAACTTGGGATGATTACCCAACACAAAAGCACACCAGACAAACGTTAGATATGGCTAACATCACCATCCAATCCGCCACTGAACTTGACAACGGCTGGTCTTTTCAGGTGAAACTAGAAAACAGTCGCGAGTATAACTACGACGTCACCCTAAATCAGTCAGACTATGACCAATGGTCTCAAGGTAAAGTGTCACCTGAACAATTAGTCGAGGCGGCGTTTGAATTCCTACTGGAACGTGAACCCGCCTCGTCTATTATGTCAAAATTTGATTGTTCCGTAATCCGCCGCTATTTTCCAGAAGTGGATAGCGAGTTACCGAAGAAACTTTAACGGTTAAAACTCAGGCTATTCATCATGTAGAGGAGCGATCGCTCTTTTCACTCACTCTGTTATCCCTTAACTCCTGCCGTATACGACAGAAGATTCCAAGCTTCCATAAATGCCTGATAATCTGCTGTCTATAATCTCTGTTTAATTAATTCTAGCATTAATTTACTCTCCAACCCGGTTCAGCGCTTCTTGATAGAGCGATTGGCTGAGGCGAAATTTACCTTGATTTTGTAAGGCGTCTAGTTGTTCCTTTAGAGTTATAATCAAACCCTGTTGTTTCGCCCAAATTAGAATTCCCACCGTACCTAATACAGGTAAACCCATTTGCCGCGCTACTCGCCGTGCGTTCTTCTCATCTAGTAAAATAGTGTCTACAGGGTTTTCAGCAAAAAGAGCGATCGCTTCAGCTTCCCCTTCATCCAGTTCTATCCTTAACAGCGATATTACAGAAGTGTTTGTCACTTGACGAATAGTCAGCCATGATGCTGAAGCCACATCCTGTGCGCCGGGTTGTCCTTTTCCAGTTTCGACAACTTCTCTCCAAACGGCTTGAGGGAGAAACACACCATCAGGAAATCGCTGGTGCAACAGAGAAAGCTGCCCAATTGTACTTAGGGCAATTAAAATTGAAGAATTGGTAACGGCTCTCAACCCAAAGACTCCAGTGTTTCAAGGTCTGCTTCCAATTCTTCTAGATCATAGCTCCGTTCAATCCTTTCTTGACCTAACAACTCGTGAAATTGCCATTTAGTCATTTGTGCGAGTTCTCGGGCTTTACCGAAGGATAGTATTCCCTTTTGGTATAATCGGATGGCGAGTTCCTGACGCAGACGGGGAAGGCGTTCGGTTGGTGGTACTCGCAACGCTTCGGCAAGGTTATCGGGAATTTCTAGAGTTAGTTTGGTCATAGTAATTATCTAATTTTGGCATTCTTCCTTAATTCTACCTATACTAAAGAGGTACTGCATAAATCCCCGTAACTATAACATGGAATTCAGTAATTTTAGCTCTTTTGATCCCCTGAAGGTTAAACTTACTGCTGGTACAGAGGCTCAAGCCAATGCACTAAGAAGAGAAATTGAAAATATTTTGAAATCTTACGTCGGTTGGTATGACCCCTTTTGTGAAGCAATTCAAAATGCTATAGATTCTGTTTAAAAGCGCAGTAAACTCGGCGAAGACAATTATCAGCCTTCGGTCTGGATTATCATTAACATACAGCATTATAAAATAACTTCTCTTTTAGACAAAAATAACTTAGATCTTCGGCAGTATCATGGTGTTACGCACACTATAACTAGCTTAAGTACAGGACAGTTAGAGATGGAACTCATAGTTATTGAAGAATTAATACACTATCTAAATGCTCCTGATGAAACACAAAAACAACAAGTTAATAAATATGAAGATGAATATTAATTTCCAAAAATAATTACACTTTCAGGAAAACAATTGAGACAATTACATTTAACAATTGCCACTTCATACAAGTCTAGGCATTGTGATACTCATTGCTGACTCTGAATCAGTACCAAGGAAGGTTGACAAAGCGGTAACGATCATCTTTCACAAGGTTTATAAGTATTTCTACTCAGAACCTATAAGGATTTCTGATAAAGCCTCTGGGGTTAATCGTGTAAAAATGAAGAAAAAATAAATCTTTTAATAAACGTTGCTGATACAGGAGTCAACATCAATGGTAGTACTCACCGATCGCACCCAGAAGCGCTTAACCATGCAGACGGGCGAAATCGCGCCAGATACAACGGCTATCCGTTCCCTAGATTGGGATCGCGATCGCTTCGATATTGAGTTTGGGCTGCAAAACGGCACCACCTATAACTCGTTCCTGATTCGGGGTGAGAAAATTGCTCTGGTGGATACCTCCCATGAAAAGTTTCGTGAACTTTACTTAGATACCCTCAAGGGACTCATTGAACCCAGCCAGATTGATTATCTGATTATTAGCCACACTGAACCCGATCACAGTGGCTTAGTCAAGGATATCGTCCAACTCGCACCAGAGATTACCGTCGTCGGCTCAAAAGTGGCGATTCAATTCCTGGAAGACTTGGTGCATCAACCCTTCAAACGGCAAATCGTCAAAAACGGCGATCAACTGGATTTAGGTAAAGGGCATATCTTGGAATTTGTCAATGCCCCCAACCTACATTGGCCCGACACCATCTTCAGCTACGATGCCGGAACCCAAGTGATGTTTACCTGTGATGCTTTTGGGATGCATTACTGTTCTGATAGCACCTACGACGAAGACATGAGTGCCATAGAAGCAGACTTCCGCTTCTACTACGACTGCTTAATGGCACCCAATGCCCGTTCCGTTCTCTCCGCCCTGAAACGGATGGATAAACTCCCAGAAGTAACCACCGTCGCCACGGGTCATGGTCCCTTGTTATCTCATCATGTCACCGAATGGTTGGATCGGTATCGGCGCTGGAGTCAAGCCCAGGCAAAAGCAGAAACCTCTGTGGTAGTCTTTTACGTATCCGATTACGGATATAGCGATCGCCTCTCCCAAGCGATTGCCCGAGGCATCACCAAAACAGGGGTGGGTGTGGAAATGATGGACTTAAAATCGGCTGATCCGCAAGAAGTCCAGGAAACCGTGAGTCGCGCCGGGGGAATGGCGATCGCGATGCCTCCCGCCTCCAATAAAGCCGCCACCGCCGCTGTGAGTACCATCCTCGCTGCCGTAAAATCAAAGCAAGTCGTGGGTATCTTTGAATCTTATGGGGGGGATGACGAACCCATTGACCCCCTGCTGAGTCAATTCCGCAACCTGGGACTCAAAGAAGGATTTGCCGCGATTCGGGTCAAAGAAACCCCAACCGAAGCCACCTATCAACTCTGCGAAGAAGCCGGAACCGATATGGGGCAACTCCTCACCCGCGATCGCGAAATTAAGCAACGTAAATCCCTGGATAGTGATCTCGACAAAGCCCTAGGACGGATCAGCGGCGGACTCTATATTATTACCGCCCAAAAAGGTGACATTAAGAGTGCCATGTTAGCCTCCTGGGTATCCCAAGCCAGCTTCAAACCCCTCGGCTTAACCATCGCCGTCGCTAAAGATCGGGCGATTGAGTCGTTAATGCAAGTTAGCGATCGCTTTGTGCTGAATATTCTAGAAGAGGGCAATTATCAGGCATTAATGAAGCACTTCCTCAAGCGGTTTCCCCCTGGTGCCGATCGGTTTGAAGGGGTGAAGACGCAAACAGCGACGAATGGATCGCCAATTCTCACTGATGCGTTGGCTTATGTGGAATGTAAGGTCGAAAGTCGGATGGAGTTGAGTGACCATTGGATTGTATATGCCTCCGTTGACGCTGGACGAGTGTCTAAGGCGGATGCGTTGACGGCGGTTCACCATCGCAAAGTGGGGAATTACTATTAAAACGCAGAGGTTCGCAGAGGTCAACGCAGAGGGGCGCAGAGGATGACTGAGAATGAGGTGTCGGGGAAGATCATTGGGTTGGCGATGAAGGTACACACGGCGTTGGGACCGGGTTTATTGGAGTCAGCTTATGAAGCCTGTTTGAGGTATGAACTGAACAAGGCTGGCTTAAACTTTGAACCTCAGAAACCATTACCGTTAGTCTATGAAGAGATTCGTCTTGAATGTGGATATCGAGTTGATCTCCTCGTCGAAAACAAAGTCATGGTTGAACTCAAAGCCGTTGACGCCCTGCATCCCATCCACACCGCCCAACTCCTAACCTACCTCAAACTCTCCCACCATAAACTCGGACTCCTAATCAACTTCAACGTCATCCATCTCAAAGACGGCATCAAACGAGTCGTCAATCACCTCTAACCCCCTCTGCGAACCTCTGCGCTTCCCTCTGCGCCCCTCTGCGTTAAAAAAAACCATTCACCCCAAACTAAACCATGAACTCTCCTACCCCTCGCGACGTTCAAGTCCTCCCCATCGCCTCCGACACCACTGTTCTCCGTTCCCGGACGTGGGATAGACTCAAATTTGAAATCGAATATGCCCTGCAACGCGGCACCACCGCCAATTCCTATCTGATTCAAGCGGATAAAATCGCCCTGATTGACCCTCCGGGCGAATCGTTCACCGAAATCTTTTTAACGGAACTGCAACGCCGGATTGACCCCAAACAAATCGATTATGTGATTCTCGGTCACGTTAATCCTAACCGAGGCGTTACCCTAAAAGCCTTACTCAAACTCGCCCCCCAGATTCAATTTGTCTGTTCCAATCCTGGTGCGATCGCGCTGCGTGGTATCTTAGATGCACCGGATTTAAAAATAACTGTGGTACGGGGGGATGAAACCCTGGATTTAGGTAAGGGTCATCATCTGCAATTTATCCCCACTCCCAACTCTCGTTGGCCCGATGCCCTTTGTACCTACGACCCCCATACAGAAGTTCTCTTTACCGATAAGTTATTTGGTGCTCATCTATGTGGTGATCAAGTATTAGATGAAGGTTGGACAACGATTAGCGAACACCGCCGCTATTATTTCGATTGCGTCATGGCACCCCATGCGCGACAGGTGGAAAAGGCGCTGGATAAGGTCGAGGAGGTGCAAGCAAGGCTGTATGCTACAGGTCATGGGCAATTGGTACGCTATAGCTTAATTCCCCTGACCCAATCCTATCGCCAGTGGTGTGAGAGGCAAAAAACCCAAGACATCACCGTCGCTCTGTTGTATGCTTCAGCTTATGGGAATACCGGTACCGTTGCCCAGGCGATCGCACGGGGGATGACTAAAGCTGGGGTTGGTGTAGAATCCATTAACTGCGAAATCGCTGACCCGGAAGAGATTCGCACCGCCGTGGAAAAGGCGGAGGGGTTTGTTATGGGTTCTCCTACTTTAGGGGGTCATGCACCCACCCAGATTCAAACGGCTTTGGGGATTGTTTTATCCACGGCGACAAAAACGAAATTAGCGGGTGTTTTTGGGTCTTTTGGCTGGAGTGGTGAAGCGATTGACTTAATTGAAAATAAGTTTAAGGATGCGGGGTATCAGTTTGGCTTTGAAACGATTCGGGTTAAATTTAAGCCCACTGAAGCCACATTGAAATACGCGGAAGAAGCGGGAACAGATTTTGCCCAAGCCTTGAAGAAAGCCAAGAAATCCCGTACTTCTCGCCAACCCGTCAGTGATGCCCAAGTTGCCCGCACAGAACAGGCTGTGGGGCGGTTAATTGGGTCACTTTGTATTATTACGGCGAAGCAGGGAGAACTCACTGGGGCGATGTTGGCAGATTGGATTTCCCAAGCCACCTTTACTCCACCGGGTTTAACGATAGCGGTGGCGAAAGACCGGGCGATTGAGTCGTTAATGTATCAAGGTGATCAATTTGTGGTGAATATTCTGGAGGAAGGGAAGCATTTGGGGTTAATGAAGCATTTCCTCAAACCCTTTGCCCCAGGGGAAGACCGATTTGCGGGGGTGGCGACGGAGACGGGTGAAAATGGTTGTCCGATTCTTAGCGATGCTTTGGCTTATGTGGAATGTACGGTGGATAATCGGATGGAATGTGGGGATCATTGGTTGGTTTATGGGGTGGTGACGAATGGCAAGGTATTATCGGAGGGGGTAACGGCTGTGCATCATCGGAAGTCGGGGACACATTATTAGTACAAGGTGATGGGGGGATGGGGTATTTTTTTAACGCAGAGGAACGCAGAGGGAAAGCGCAGAGGAACGCAGAGGGGGTTAGCGGTTGAGATGCAAGTTTTATCGGTATGGAGAAGATAAAGTTGGGTTGATAATTGAGAGGCGTTCAGGAGGAATGCCTCTATGTTTTACTTGCCACGAATGGCTATTACTGGACATATCCTAGAGGATGGCGGTTGGGTCAATGTCAAGATAGAGGTTAAGGCTATGGGATAGGAGACTGATGGGATGGAATTGATTAGCGGGTTAGGAGGGTTTGTTTTTGTCGCCGCCCTATCGGGGATTATTGGGAATAAGGCGGATTTGGGGTTAGATACTTTAATCAGGATGATGAATCGCCTGAAACCTGGAGAGACGCCGACGATACAAAGGGCGGTGGGGCGGGCGTTTTTGTTGGCGCAGCAAAGTTTGGTGGAAGAGTGTCTGAGTGAATTGATTGGTGAGAATA
The DNA here is from genome assembly GCF_040219735.1 of Coleofasciculus sp. G1-WW12-02. Taxonomy (NCBI): domain Bacteria; kingdom Bacillati; phylum Cyanobacteriota; class Cyanophyceae; order Coleofasciculales; family Coleofasciculaceae; genus Coleofasciculus; species Coleofasciculus sp. G1-WW12-02. Next base: position 22,819 of record NZ_JAVJRX010000140.1, read on the forward strand.
AAAGTATCTGGGATTGTCCACCTCAGTACAAAAATGAGGTAAGTTGGCTAGACCACAAGTTAAAACGGCTAAAGGCGGATTTGCAGAAGCAGGAATTGGGGGAATTTGGCGAATTAGCGGCGACACCTGTAGCGGATATTGACTCCCTGTTAACCCCAGATGGGGCGTTGGTTGGGGATACGGTTCAGGTGGTACGTCAGCAACTCAAGGTAATTTTACAGCAGGAGCATGCGATCGCACTTTACCAAACCAAGGCTGTAACTCCCCAGGTGGGCTTGTTTGAACGGATGTGTGCCTATTTTGCAGTGGAGATGCAGAACAATCCGGTACTGCGGGAGATGATTCAGGGACAATTGCTGACTCAGATTAACGGTAATTTGAAACGCCAGCAGGTGACAGTTGAGGATATCGAAACGTCTCTGACAAATCTAGGACGAGATATGGGCGAAATTAAAGGTTGGTTAGAACGCATCCATAACCAGTTATCTACACATCCGGCGGTTCCCCTACAGTTTCAATCCCTAATTGCGGAGAAGACAGAAGGATTTGTCGGGCGGGAGTTTGTATTTGGGGCAATTCAGGACTTCTTACAGCAGCAGCCCAATGGTTATTTTATTATTGAAGCTGATCCCGGTGTGGGCAAAAGTGCCATACTCGCCGAATATGTGCGACAGACCGGATGTGTGGCATACTTTAATGTGCGATCGCAAGGCATTAATCGCGCTGATGATTTCCTCAAGAGTGTTTGCCGCCAGTTAATTGAACGCTATCAGTTACCTTATGATTTGCCTTTGCATCCAGAGAATACCCGCGATGGCAATTTCTTAGCGCAACTGTTAACCGAAATTGCCCCTCACCATTCCCCCGTCGTGATTGCGGTGGATGCGTTGGATGAGGTGGAGATGAAGAGTCAGACGGATGGGGCGAATGTTCTCTATCTTCCCCAGTCTTTGCCCAATGGCGTTTATTTTATCTTGACAAAACGCCAGACTCATGTTCTCTTAACGGTGAATAAGCCCTACCTATTTAATTTAATGGAGTATGGGGCAGAAAGTTTACAAGACGTACAGCGTTATATTGAGCAACAGGTAAAGAAAAAGCCCGGATTACAACAGTGGGTAGAGAATCAGGGACAAGACACAGCCACCTTTATCACCACTCTGGCACAAAAGAGCGATCGCAACTTCATGTATTTGCGCTATGTCTTAGAAGATATCGAGTCTGGCGCGTATCAGGATTTAAATCTTGCCAACTTACCCCAAGGTTTACAGCAATATTATTACCAGCATTGGCAACGCATGGGGATGAAGGATAAACCGTTACCGCGAACCAAGATTAAAATCGTCTATGTTTTAGCGGAAGCCCGGAAACCCGTATCATCCTCACTGATTTCCCAATTTGCGAAGGAAGATGAATTAACCGTGCAGGAAGTTTTGGATGATTGGGATCAATTTTTACGGGAGGAACAGATTGAAGGACAAACCCGCTACAGTATTTATCATGCCAGTTTTCAGGATTTTCTCCATCGTAAGGAGATAGTTAAAAAGGCGGGGATAACGATTCGAGATATTAATACCTTAATTGCCGATAATTTAGCCGAAGAATTGGGATTGTAATTGAACGTAGGGGTGCACTGATGTGCGCTAAAGCCAGTAGGGTGGGCATTGCCCACCTTACCCCTATCAATAGGATTTGAATCCTCAAATTGCATAAATTATATTTTGAGTAATAATTCCCACCTCACCCCTATCTGAGTTATTACCAGTACAACCAAATTACAGATTATACAATTGAATTTTTAAGGAGACACAGCAATCATGACCATCACATCCCAGAAAATGACACTTGAGGAGTATCTTAACTATAACGACGGAACAGATACCCAGTATGAACTGGTTAATGGAGAATTAATCGTTATGCCACCAGAAAGCGATTTAAATCAGCGCATTGTCATGTTTTTACTGAGCCATTTTCTCCAACAAGGAATTCCCTCCTATCGCTTGCGAATTGGGGCGGAAATTGTGGTGAGTGGTTCACGAGCAACAACGCGCTTACCCGATTTAATGGTACTTTCTGAGGAACTGGCAACGGCGTTAGAGGGGGCAAGTCGGTCTACAATAATTATTGATATGCCCCCGCCTCAGTTAGTGGTTGAGGTGGTGTCACCGGGACGAGAAAATTCAGACCGAGATTATCGGTACAAACGTTCTGAATATGCAGCGCGGGGGATTGCTGAATATTGGATTGTTGACCCACTACAACAACGGGTTACAGTATTGGAGTGGGTAGAAGGGCTTTATGAGGAGAGGGTTTTTCAGGGTAATCAGCAGATTATCTCACCGATGCTACCGGATTTTGATTTAACGAGTGAGAGAGTGATTAATGCTGGAGGTTGATATTAACTCACCTGTTCAGTTTGTTATTATTGATCCATCAACTGTTGTGCCGATCCTCCTCTTCTTTTATAGATCCCCCTCTTCCCTTGAGATCCCCCTCTTACCTTTTTAGATCCCCCTTCCGTCCCCCTATTAGATCCCCCTTCCGTCCCCCTTCAAAAGGGGGAGACCAAAGGATGCTTCGCTTTTGTTCCATGGGTGAGACCAAATGTTGCTTCGCTTTTTGTTCCATGGGGGAGACCAGATGTTGCTTCGCTTTTATGGTACAGGAGAACAATAAATTACAGCATATTACAGGTTTATAAGGTATACCTAAATTACAGAAAAAGGATAACTAATCAGCGACAATGGATAAAATAACCAATAATTTACCTCACGAACTTAACAACCACTGGTATCAAAGTCCCCCTTAAAAAGGGGGATTTAGGGGGATCTACACGACTCAATTCCGTGAGTTCTGTGATACTCTTCTCCCCTTTGTCCTCGTCTCTCCATTTCCAGATATACTTCCAACCAAGATAGTCATGGGTGAATTAAAGCAAAAACTCGCAACAATGTCACCAGAAAAGCGACTCTATACCTTAGAAACCCTACCCACTCATTTTGGTGAAGCGGGACAGTTTGAGCGATTGTATCGTTTGCTAACTGATTTTGATTTTATCGAGGCTAAATTAGATGCATTGGATGTGCAGGCGCTGATTCAGGATTATGAATTCGTCGGCAATTTTACTCCCTCTCCTTTCTCGGAAAAGCCAGGAGACGAACTCCCCGCCCCAGCCAAAACCCTCACCTTAATTGAAGATGCGCTTCGGCTATCAGCGTATATCTTAGCCGCCGACAAAAACCAACTAGCCGGACAATTTTGGGGGAGGTTGATGGCGTTTGAATTGCCAGGAATTCAGGCACTCTTGGCGCAAGCAAAACCACAGAACTCGCCCTGGTTACGTCCTTTAACCTCTAGCTTGATGCCGCCAGGTACACCATTACGGCGTACTCTCACTGGTCATAGCGCAGTGGTAAATTCTGTAGCCGTGACACCAGATGGCAAACGAGTGGTTTCCGGTGCTGAGGATTACACTCTCAAAGTATGGAAGCTAGAAACGGGAAGGGAGCTTTTCAGTCTCAATGGTCATACGGGGATAGTCAAATCTGTGACAGTAACACCGGATGGCAAGTGGGTAATTTCTGGTTCAGTGGATAAAACTCTCAAGATATGGGATTTGGACACTAAAAAGGAACTTTTTACCCTAAAAGGTCATACTAGTTCGGTAGACACTGTAACGGTGACACCCGATGGCAAGTGTATTATTTCTGGTTCACATGATAAGACTCTTAAAGTCTGGAATCTGGAAATTGAAGAGGAAGTTTTCACCCTAATAGGTCATACAGACAGGGTAGCAGCTTTAGCCGTGACACCAGATGGTAAGCGGGTGATTTCTGCATCAGCTGACAACACCATAAAAATATGGAATCTGGCAACTGGTAAAGAATTATTAACACTCCATGGTCATACAAAATGGGTTGAATCTGTAGCCGTGACACCAGATGGTAAGCGGATAATTTCTGGTTCGCATGACGAAACTATCAAAATTTGGGATCTAGAAACAGAAAGAGAAGTTCTTACTATCAGAGGTCATAACTATTCAGTAGAATCCGTGGCAGTGACTCCTGATGGTAAGCGCTTGATTGCTAGTTCACGTATCATTATCAAAGTCTGGGATTTAGAGACAGGAAAAGAACTTTTACCGCTCATCGGTCATAGCGACTGGGTAGGAACTGTAGCAGTAACACCCGATGGTAAGCAGGTGATTTCTGGTTCATATGACGAAACTATTAAAATTTGGAGTCTTGAATCAGGACGAGAATTTTTTTATTTAAAAGGTCATACTGATTCGATATATGATTTGGCAGTGACACCGGACAGCAAGCACGCGATTTCGGCTTCAGAAGACAACACTCTCAAGGTCTGGAATTTAGAAACATCAGAATCAATTTTCACCCTAAAAGGTCATACTGATACGGTAAAGGCTTTGGCAGTAACACCAGACAGTAAACAAGTGATCTCGGGTTCACAGGACAAAACAATTCGAGTGTGGAATCTAAAAAGGGGAAAGGAAGTGTTCCGTCTAAAAGGATCTAATCGTTCAGTAGAATCTTTAGTGGTGACTCCGGATGGTAAAAATATAATTTCTGCTTCCTATGATGGAGTTATTCGCGTCTGGAGTCTGAAAGCTAGAAAACAAATATTTATCCTGAAAAGTCAAACAAGATTGATATATCCTGTAGCAATGACACCGAACGGCAAAGCGTTAATTACTGGGTTAGCTGCCAATAATATTAAAATTTGGAATATTAAAATTTGGAATATTAAAAAAATCGGAAATGTCAAAACAGCCAAGGAGCTTTTCACCCTAGAAGGACATACTGGTTCAGTAGAATATTTGGTAGTAACACCAGACAGCAAACAACTGATTTCCGCTTCCTGGGATAACAGTATCAAAATCTGGAATTTGGAAAGTGGAGAAGAACTTTTCACTCTAGAAGGTCATACCGAATTTGTAAATGCTGTGGCAGTCACACCGGATGGCAAACAGATAATTTCTGTTTCAAATGATAAAATGCTCAAAGTCTGGGATTTGGAGACTAGAAAGATTGTTGCCAGTTTTAAGGGAGATGGTGAGTTACTTGCTTGTGCTGTTGCACCTGATGGGATCACAATTGTTGCAGGTGAGGCATCAGGGCGGCTACATTTTCTGCGGTTAGAAAATAGCAACGCATTTGGTAGCGAATGTAACGGATAAGTCAAATTTGAGCGATCGCCTGATTGCAGATTAGATCAGCCAAACAAAGATTATCAAACACCGTCTCTTTACCTGCCGATCGCGGTATAATATGTTCAAACTCAACAGTCGTGGCAGTAATGTTACAAAGAAATGATCAGGCTGAATTAAACATTACCACCTAATAGTTGTTCAGCCGTAAGTTCGAGGCGAGGAAATATCCCCGATTGAATCAAATCGCTGCAAACAAACTCCACCGCGTCATACCAACCTTCGACTAACGTGAGAACCGTGACTTTAGCATTTAGAGGATCAACAATCCAATATTCAGGAATATCTAAAACGCTATATTCGGCTCGTTTTGCACGATAGTCGGTGCTTTTCGTTGATTCGCTGACGACTTCAACAACGAGTAGAGGTGGGGGTTCATTTAATTCAATAACGGCTTCGCGATTTTGCAGGTTACGCCACTGTTCTAGAGGAATCACAACGACATCGGGAATACGAACGGTATCCCATCTACCAGCGCGGGGAGAACGCACACCGACGACTCCAGCCAAGGCTGTCCATTCTTGTCCTACTTGAGCGCATTGGTTATCAAAGGTGCGTTCCAAGAATTTTAAAATGGCTCCATGTTTTCCAGTACCCAAGCTCATCGGGACTAGCTCTCCATTAACCAGTTCATAGCAAGTGTCTGTCCCGTCGTCATACTTCAAGTATTCTTCAAGAGTCAGGCGGTTGGTGGTTGTCAGCATGGCAGGTTGGGGAAGAGTATATCAAGTGGCGGTCAACTATAACAACTAGAGCAGTGGGCAAATAACTGGGGACAAGAGACGTTGCATGCAACGTCTCTACTAAATTCTGATGCTGCTATTCAAAATTAGATGGTAATCGCTGTACCATCAAACTTGGTTAGTGAGAAACAGCCATCCTCGTTATAGGTCAGCTTTTGCTCCTGCAAAATCCCGATCGCGATCGCTTCTCCCAATTTTATCGATTCTGTGTAGTCTGTACGCCAGTGTACACCTGCCATATTGCGACCAATGGAAATATTTGCCGCTACCTTATTCAATTCCCCGCCTACAGTGAGAACCTCTGTACCAGGTCCACTATAAGGCATGTAACAAACCAATTCAGTCCCATCCTCATTCGGCACCACTGGGTTGGGAATCTGATAGGACTCATCAAACCACGCCTTCAATATCGTTACACAAGCCCCCGCCACTGTCGCATGTCCTGCACCATAAGCAGGATGAGTCGGTGATCCTTCCGGAAACACTTGCGGTAGCAGATAAGTACCATTCTTATCAAACATCGCTTTAAGTGCTTGGGAATTGAGAATCTCTGGATGAATTGGATACTCTGCCTGTCCCGTCATAAGATTGTGAATCAGTCCACCAAAGGCTTCAGGGCGCAGCCGCCGATGCACAAACCATTTTTGATACCAAACCGCTTTTAAGGCTCGCGTCGCCACTTCTGTGACTAAACTGAGGATATGCGGTCCCCCATAAGTCCCAAACCCATCCTGATTCTCTGACGAAAGATATGGATTTCCCCGATCAAACGGTGCCTTCATATCCAACAAAATCAAACAAGCATTCAAATAGGCTTGATAGAGCGCATCAAAATGCACATAATTGCCTAAATCCCGCATATTCCGGATATAGCGTGGCACTTTGTCAAATTTATCCTGACCACTGAAATCAAAGCCATTTTGCACCGCCAACCACGTTTTGGAATCGGTCATAAAGTCTTTATTGGGAACAACCGTCCGTTGGCGTTGGCTAATTGTCTGGGTGCCATATTGGATATCTTTGAGCAAAAATTGCGAGATAAAAGGACCCACGACATCTCCTGGCGTAGACCCTCGGAAAATCACATCCGGTGTCACCTTCCCATCTTCTTTCGGTCCCCGGAAGTCAGAGCAGTTTGAGAGTTCTGCGGCGGCTTTTTCAATGTCACCGTTATCGTTAAACTCGGTAAAGTTGACATCTCGTAACAGCGCCATCCAGTAAAGTTCTATGGCTTCACAAGCATTTTCTGCACCATCAATACGGGGAGCTGGGCGAATCGCCAATGACTGAGCGTCGGGTCCTTCTAAATCAAAGGCTAACCCGGCTTGCGGATTGATAAATCGACGACAACCACGGGGTTTCTTTTTATCTTTCTCAGAACTCGATTCAGATAACTCTAATTTGCCGCGAGTACAGCCCCGTGGTATTGCCTCAAAATCGTCAGGATTTCCACTACACAAAGCTTTGAGTAAAATTCGGTAAGCTTTGGGGTCTACTTCCCCCAAATCATTATGGGGTAAACCTTTTGAATAATTAGCAATATAACTGAGTTCGTTATTACCATTCCGGTAAGCCGACTCCTCAGCATTATTTAAATGGTCAGGATGGGGGCGCAAAAATGCAATTTCAGCCGCTTCTTCACGAACCTGGCGAGCTACGCTGCGACGGGAAAAGATTTTCTTCATATTAATCTATTCTTGGGACAATAAGCTTTATCCTTCAATAACAACGGCAACCTATCCGGACGATTTCCAGGTCTGATTCAACCTAAAATTTTCCAGCTAACCTTGATCGACCTTCGACACACGGACGACAAGTACGCGGTTGCTCAAGTAAGAAGATTAGACTAATAGTAGATGCTTAAATAACGAGCTGTCCATTACCCACATCTTTCTTTACAATTCTCATTGCACTTGCTCCCTGGAATTTTACCAGTGATAAGAGGGAAATGGGTAAAATGCCAGGATTACAGGTTACGAAAATGGGAGGCTACCTGATGCGATCGCTCACAAAAATGTGTATAACGATGTAGAGACGTTGCATGCAACGTCTCTACAATTGTCGAGGAAGAGGGTTATAAGTGGATGGTATCATCCCCCAACCGAGGCGGCGGTAGCGGGTTGGTGTTGAATATCGCGCACCGAATCACCTAACTCGCGTACATAAGCGGCAAATTCGAGCAAAATGCCATCAGGATCAAAGAAATAAAACGAGGAAATAAAAGTTATTTCGTCGGCTTCAGGGACAAAACCCGATGGAACATCCGCATGGTGTAAAATTGGCGTCACCTTTACACCCTTAGTAATCGAATAGATTTGACGGTGAAATTGGGCGCACGCCATGCGCCCCTACAATGCTAATCCACCAATTAAGGTGTGCCACGCCACTACAGGTCTACAGGTGATTATTTTTTTGTGCGTTAGTGAAGCGATAACGATAAAGTTTGGATAGAGGATACTATCGCTGCTCGCTCCGCAACATGTTTAAACGCTTCTGGAACATTCTTTTTCGAGTCATCATCCTGCTTCTGGGGTTGTGGCTAGCCTGGGATTTGCTGGCTCACCTGGTTGCGGAAATTTTATGGTTCATTGAGCTTGACTATTTATCGGCGTTCTGGTTACGCTTACTGACTCAGCTAGGGTTGTGGGCGTTTGTGGGTTGCTTATCCGCCGGATTTTTACTCAGTAACTTGTTTCTCGCCAATCGGCTAAAGTATCCCGCCGCTATCGCCAAGGAGATGGGTAACCCCAGGAGGATACCTCCGGGGAATACTCAACTCAATCCGACGATACCAATGACTCCTACACAAGACTCCAAACCCTTCAACATTCAAAAGGGAGCGTTAGCGCTGAGGTTAGGATTACTTTTACCACTCGTACTATGCCTCGACGTAATCGTGGGGGTAATGCTACTACATTACGGCGAAGTGGCTATCTCCCTTTGGCAAGCTGATTTTAATTTGCCCAGTGTAACGCCATCACTACCGCCCCCTTTTGATTGGAGTTCCATAGGAAATATAGTGCTACAGTTGCTGGCACAAATTATACAACTTATTGTCCTAGTAATCATTGTCATCGCATTGGTGGTTAATTCTCAGTTCTGGTTAACGGCGATAGCTGTTGCTTTTTCAGTGGTTTTTGCCTTAGTGGTATCGGGACAATGGGGCAGGATTTTGCAGTATTTCCAGCCAACAGCCTTTAATGCTAATGAACCCCTCTTTGGCACGGATATTAGTTTCTATGTCTTTAAACTTCCGGTGTGGCAACTGTTGGACTTTTGGTTGGGGGGATTATTTCTGTTCGGTTTAGTTGCCGCAACCTTAACCTATTTGGTATCTGGAGATAGCTTGTCTCAGGGGCGTTTTCCCGGATTTTCTGGTCATCAACTTTATCATTTACACGGATTGGGTTCCTTGGCGATGGCGACGGTGGCGTTTCATTATTGGCTATCGCGCTATGAACTGTTGTATTCCACTCGTGGCGTTACCTATGGTGCCAGCTATACAGATGTTAACGCGCAGTTACCTATTAATACGGGATTGAGTATTTTCGCCCTGGGGATTGCTCTATTTTTACTCCTGAGACCGATAATCGGTTTTAAGTTGCTGCACAAGAGTGGCTTGGGCACACTTTCCCTATTGGGATTGTATGTGATGATGGTCGCGATCGCAGGCTGGCTAATTCCGGCAACGGTGCAACGGTTTGGCGTGCAGCCGAATGAACTGGAACGGGAACGTCCCTATATTGAACGGAGTATCGCCCTGAGTCGAGCTGCCTTTGACCTTGATAGTATTAATGTGGAAATCTTTGACCCCGAAGGCGAACTCACCAGTGCTGATTTAGATGAAAACATTTTAACGATTCGCAATATCCGCCTCTGGGATGCTCGTCCCATCCTGCAAACTAATCGTCAGCTACAACGTATCCGCCTCTACTACGAATTTCCCGACGCTGATATTGACCGCTACAGGCTACCCTTAGAAGTCAGTGGTGTTCCCCCTTCTTTTGATGGAGAAGAAGGCGATGAATTAGAAGCAGAAGACACAGATACTTCTCTAACCGTACCCGCACCCAGTTTCACCCTTGAAAAGCAACAGGTGATTATTGCACCCAGGGAATTATCCTACGAATCCGTTCCCGAACAAGCCCAAACCTGGGTCAACCAACACTTAGTTTATACCCACGGCTATGGCTTTACCATGAGTCCCGTGAATCGGGTGGGTGATGGGGGATTACCTAACTATTTTGTTAAAGATATTGGCACTGGTGCTGATCCCGGTGTTGGTGGAGATTTATCCACGTCTAGTGAACTGATTCGCGAAAGTATTCCCATTGGGGCGCCCCGAATTTACTACGGACAACTCACAGAAAATTATGTGATGACTCCCACCAATGTTCAGGAATTTGATTATCCCAGTGGTGAGGATAATGTTTACAATACCTACGATGGCGATGGTGGGGTCAGCATTGGTTCACTCTGGCGCAGGCTATTATTTGCTGAGTATCTCAAAGACTGGAAAATGCTGTTTACGGACAACTTTACGCCAGAAACTAAGGTATTATTCCGTCGCAACATCAACCAACGAATTCGCGCGATCGCACCGTTCTTGCACTATGATCGCGATCCGTATATCGTCACCGTTAATCCTCAGGGTGGGGAAACCGAAGCCGAACAAACCTATCTTTACTGGATTGTTGACGCCTACACCACCAGCGATCATTATCCCTATTCCGATCCTGGTGATAATGAGTTTAACTATATCCGCAACTCCGTGAAAGTCGTCATTGATGCCTATGACGGCAATGTTACATTCTATGTTGCCGACCCCGACGACCCAATTATTCAAACCTGGACAAAGATTTTTCCCACGCTATTCCAACCTCTAGATGCCATGCCTCCGGCGCTGCGACGTCATATTCGCTATCCGGTAGACATCTTTACTGTTCAGTCTGAACGGTTGCTCACCTATCACATGACTGACCCCCAAGTATTTTACAACCGGGAAGACCAGTGGCGGATTCCCCAGGAGATTTACGGCAGGGAGTTGCAACCCCTGGACCCGTACTACCTGATTATGAAACTACCCACCGCCATCGATGAGGAGTTTATTCTCCTACATCCTTTTACGCCTCAGGCACGTAATAATTTAATTGCTTGGTTAGCAGGGCGTTCGGATGGTGAGAATTATGGCAAATTATTCTTATATCAGTTTCCCAAACAAGAACTGATTTACGGACCTGAACAAATTGAAGCCTTAATTAATCAAGATCCGGTAATTTCTCAGCAAATCTCACTGTGGAATCGTCAGGGTTCACGAGCAATTCAGGGGAACTTGTTAGTGATTCCGATTGAGCAATCGTTGCTTTATGTCGAACCGCTTTACCTAGAAGCCGAACGCAATAGCCTACCTATCTTAGCGCGGGTAATTGTTGTCTATGAAAATCGCATTGTTATGGCGGAAACGTTAGAAAAGGCGCTGCAGGGAATCTTTCAGCAACCGGAACAAGAACCCGCCCCTACGATTATCCGTCCCCTAGAGGAACCGCTTTTGCCGTTAGAGGGGGGGTAATATTTTTTCTATTATGTCTATGTCTCCTGTAGGGGCGAGTCGCTGAACTATCGTTACGGGGAAATCCATTAATTTACTCGACTCGCCCCAGTATCGTGAAAGGGGAAAAGATTAATTAGTTCCAGGAATCCTCATCGCTAGTTCACTCGGAAAGAAACGGTAACGTGGTGGGTTACGGCGGATATAAGATTGAAGGGTTTGTTTTCTCAATTAAGTACCGCCTAACCCACCCTACAGGTTAAGGTTAAATCAAGATTAAAACGTCAATGTAACTCGGATAGTGCCAACATAAATCGTATTATTATCATCATTGTGTTCTGGATTAGTAATCACAAAAACTCCTGGAGTAATCGCGATATCGTCATTAAGCGGAAAACGGTAAAATGCTTCTAGATGTAAAGCTGTATCCCGATCCTCAAAATCCGTACCCAGTTCATTATCAAGAATCTTCGGCGGTTGACCAATTACAATACCTGCCAAACTATCTTCTTTGCCCAAATCCGGCAAAGCTAACACCATTGCCCAGGTTAAAATATTAGCATTGGGTTGATCCGGTAAGTCCTTAGCCTGGGCTTGAATTAAACCAATTCGTCCGCCTAAAATAAATTCTGGATTGACTCGTATAGAGGCTTCAGCCGCGAAAGAATTAGCCATTACGTCTTCAGCATCGCGATTAAACGGATCACTGGTTAATTCGCTACCTGTTCCCGTATTAAAACTATTCGAGGAACGGGCATAAGTGAAACTTAAAGACGCGACTTCATTAGGTTGCCAGGTTAATTGCGCGATCGCAGCATAAGTATCATTGCCCAAAATCCCATTATCAGCTTCATTCGCATCGATCGCAACATACCCCAAGGCTAGATTAACAGACTCACCCAAGTCTTGAGAAATGCCAATTCCTGCCCCTTCTCCTTGACGGCGAATGGGATTCTCTCGCCCAAAGGTAGAAATGGAACCATCTCCACTCCCGCTAAATAGAGGATTGACGGTGGGGATTAAATCACCTAACCCAATCCCTACTGTACCCAAACTCACTTGGGTTTGGGGAGTGACTAAAAATCGGTACTCTAATTCATCAATTTCGACTTTATTGTCATCATTTCCATCAAACCCCAAATTCGCCATTTGTGTGCCTGTTGCGTCTTGAAATTCGGGAATAGAACGACCTTGTAAACGAATTTGTAGTCTATCTTTTCCGGTAAAACTCGTTTCTAATGTGAGGCGAACGCGATTGCCAAATGTAAGATTGTCGTCAATGGGTTCACCACTTCCATCGGCTCTTTCTGTACCCTGAACTCCACTGAGCGCAAAAATAACTTCTCCTTCTAATTCAGACGTGGTAGAAAATTGCTGAGATTCTAATTGAGTTGTGCTAGTTTCTAGGTTGTATAACCGTTCTGTAAGTGTGCTTAATTCTACAGCAAAATCCTGTTGTAACCGTTGCAGGGTTTCTAGATCATTTGCGGAAACTGAGTTTGTTGTACTGTTGACATTTTGTTGATAAATGTGATCTAGACAAGCCTTTAATCCAGCGGCAAATTCATAGCGAGTCAGGGCTTGATTCCCTCGATAGGTGTTATTGGGGTATCCGGTGACACAACCATAGCGATCAATGAGCGATCGCAACGCCTGAAACGCCCAATCATCAGCACTGACATCGGATAGCTCAGACACGGGTGTAATGGCGTTCATCCCCAGATTAGTGGGTTCCTCTATGATGGAACTATTGTGATTAATATCTGTTGGTAGAAACTCCTTGGCTAGAGTGGTATTTGTTCCCATCATAGGACAAAGTAAAACAGACATCACAAGCCCTAGTTTTTGAGATAAACGTTTTACAATCATCTTCCATTTAAAACTTAGCTAGAGTTGGTTGACTTCTGAGGTGACACACTTAATTTAGATCAGCATTACATCCAGAAACTGTAGGGGCGCCCACCGACATGCGCCGGATTTAATCGTAAAATTTATTCCACAGTTTTAGCTGGTTAATACTATCTATAAAAACTGCCTCTACATTCGGAAAAAATTGAAATGTTTCGCCAGACGTTGTTCGCACAGTTCTAATATTGTTTCGGTAAATTGACACCGTTTCGGAAACTGAGTGCTGATGTAAATATGTCGAACTAAGGTTAAGGTTTTATAAGACTGGATGGCAGGAATAAGGGCTTCACCCGCAATCTGAATAAATCTCTCGGTTAAAGCATTTTCTCGATCCACTAATGCCTCTGGATTCCCCAACGTCCGCAAACTTTGCTCGGTGATATGTCCAATAAAATTACCAATATCTAAGCCGGGATTGCCTTGACAATATAAATCCAGATCCAGTAAATACAGGCGAGTTCCATCGACAATAATTTGGTCAGAATAAAAGTCGCGATGAATACCTAAAAATTGCGGTTCTGGGGTCATCGCCGCCACGCGATCGCACCCAACTAGAACTTTCTCCAAACGGTTTTCCCACTGAGGTTTGAGTTGAGCGACTAGGGGGAGACGTTCGTGCAAAATTCGCACTTCATCTGCCATTGTGTGGCGACGCTGGGGCGAAATTTTGGCTTGATGTAATTTATGGATGGCTTCGGCAATGTGTTTAGCTAAGGGAATTCCCTTGGCTTGGGGAAGTAAATTTGTGGCGGTTACTCCGGTAACTTTGCGCTGAAGCCACATCTGAAATTTAGGAATTACTCCGATGGGTTCGGGTATACTAATGCCATCGTTACTATTGTCTATAAATCCTCTATGCCAAAGGGTTTGGTTGAGTTGATAGCTTTTAAAATCGGTGCCTTTTGCCCGTACTTTACCGAGAAGGGTGATGGGAATGGTGGAATGATTAGGATTTGTTAGGTTATATTCTATTAAACAACGCCGTCCGGGTTTGTGGCGAATTACGCGAATGGCACAAAGGTTGCTTTTTTGAAGGGGTTGTGGTAGGTTTTTGCTAAGTTCTTGCTGGACGGTGATTGGGTTAAGGGCTGCGGTAAGGAATGACAGGTTTGGATCGGTGGTGATGTTGAATGGATCGATTACTGGAATGGTCATGAGATTGACGATTTTAGATTGATGATCGACTTGTGATTGGGGTTAAATTGGTGGCGTCGAAATGATGTTTTTTTAACGCAGAGGTACGCAGAGGTAAGCGCAGAGGGGCGCAGAGGTATTGGGGGGATTTGGATGAAGGGTTGGGGAAGTTGGAGGAATAAGGGGAAATGATTGGAGTGCTGTGTTAATAGTTATTGTTTTCTTGTCCTTTGTAAGTTTATGTCTTGCCTTCTGCTTTCTCTATCGGCTGGAGATTGCATTTGATATAAGCTGGTATATTTTCCATTGAGTTGCATGAGTTGAGAATGGGTTCCTTGTTCAAGTATTTGTCTGTTTTCCATGTAGAGAATTAAATCAGCACGAGCGGCGAGGGTTAAGTCATGGGTGATGAGGAAGGTGGTGCGGTTTTTGGCTACGCTTTCTAGGGCGGTAATCACGGCTTTTTCGTTATGTTTGTCTAAACCTGTGGTGGGTTCATCGAGGATGAGAATGGGGGCTTTGCGAATGGCGGCTCGCGCTATGGCTAAACGTTGACGTTGTCCCCCGGAGAGGGTGGAACCTCGCTCACCTAAGATGGTGTCGTAGCCTTGGGGAAGCGCTTCGACAAATTCATGAGCATTGGCAAGACGCACTGCTGCTTCAATCTCGGCGTGGGTAGCATTGGGTACTCCATAAGCGATGTTTTCCCAAACGGTGGCGGCAAAGAGTAAACTGTCTTGCATGACGACACTAATTTGAGTTCGCAATGATTTGATGGTATAGTCACGAATATCTCGTCCATCAATCATGACTCGCCCTTCGCTGGGGTCATACAGACGCAAAAGTAGGCTCACAAGTGTCGATTTACCACTCCCAGAGGTGCCCACGAGAGCCACTTTTTGTCCCGGTTTTACGTCTAATTCAATCCCTTTGAGTAAGGGATTACCGGCTTGATAGGCAAAGCTGACACAATCAAATCGGACAACTCCTTGAAATGGAGGCGCGACAATGGCAAATGGGGAATCGCTAATCTCTGGTGTTTCATCTAAAATGTCTAAAACACGCTCCCCAGAGGCTACCGCTTTTGATAGTCGCCCGGTATATTTAGCAAAGTTCTGTATCGGTTTAAAGGCTTGTTTGAGATAGGTTAAGAAAACTAGAACATCTCCAGGGGTGAGATTATCTCGTAATGCTAATCTGGCACCGTACCACAGGACAATGGCTGTACCAATGGCAATGATTACATCGACAGTACGTTCTAAGCTAGCGGATAAGCGTTGGGTTTTTACACTTTCCTTGAGACTGCGATGATTGGCTTGGGAGAAGACATTGGCGAAAGCGTCTTGGAGGGAAAGGGCTTGCACCAATTTAATCGCACTAATTGACTCGGCTAGAGTGGCGGCGACAGCCCCCTCACGCTGACGCTGCTGACGCGAGGCTTGCTGGATTCGCTCACTCAGACGGGTGGCGGCGAACCAAAAGAATGGTAAGGTGATTAATGCTAGTAATGTTAGATCGCGATCGATCCAAACCATGACCCCAATCATACCCAAGAGTGTCAGAATACTGACGATAAGGGGCATGACGGCGGTTAGGACAATTTCTTGCAATCGGGTTGTATCGGTGCTGATTCGCACTAATAAATCACCACTTCTGGCTTTAGTATGGTAGGAAAGAGATAGGCACTGAAGATGGCGATACAGTTGTTCGCGAATTTCAGTTAAAATACGGCTACTTGCTAGGGCTAAATTCACGGTACTCCAGTAAGATGCCATTGCTCGCAGTGCGGTGATGGCGATTACCCCTAAAGCCGAGAGAGTTAGCAATGTTACTGGTTCAAAACGATTTAGAATACCAATATTTGCATCAGGAGTATCAATTAAAATATAGTCAAAAACAAACTTCAGGGGCCACGGTTCAAGTAATCGCAACACTACCTCAGCGAATAGAGCGAATCCCGCCGTGATTAAGAGTAAACTTTGTTTCTGAAGATAGGGGGCGAAGCGATGTAATATTCGCCAAAAGCTAGGGATAGATTTTTTTTTCATTCGTCTTATGTCATTGTCATTTGTCATTCCCAATCTGCTCCCCCATGGGGATTGGGCGAAGCTTATGCGTTGGTATCTTGGCATAAAACCGAAACATCTGGGCGCATAAGCTTCGCCCCTACACCCTCTGCTCCTCTGCCATACCCGCGATTTCTAATAGACGTTTCGCGATCGCATCCCAGGTATGATGGTGCTGTATCGTCTGTCTGGCGGCTTTTCCTAGCTGTCTGCCTAATTCAGGATTATGGTAGAGGCGCTCTAGGGTTGCGGCTAACGCCACGGCGTCACCTGGAGGACACAATAAACCATTAATTTCATCCTCAATTAATTCTCTTAATTGTCCAATACGACTCGCCACCACGGGTAATCCGGCTGCCATATATTCATAGACTTTTAACGGTGAAAAATAGAAGTCAGATTGGTGCGGATAAGGGGCAACGGCAACGGTCATTTTTGCCAGAAGTACCGGAATTTTATCAGGAGTAACGGCTCCGGTAAAATGAGTCGCATCTAATAATCCGCGTGCTGACAATTCTGTGACTAAATTCTCCCGTTCAGGTCCATCGCCGACAATCAGTAGTCGCGTATTCCTATAGTTTTGATGCAGGGTGTCAAAGGCTTCGACTAAAATTGATAATCCATGCCAAGGCTTGAGTGTGCCAACAAATCCCACGGTGAATGTTTCCTGCTGAATCGATAATGGCGATTTAATATCACAAAAAAAACGCTCTGGGTTAACACCATTGGCAATCACATGCACTCGTTGATCCACTTCTAGATATGCTTCTAGATAAGTCTTAATTTCTTCAGAAACGGCAATAATTGCACTCGCCGTACTAAACACGCGCTGCGCTACTTGTTCAGCACTGGTGCGATTAACTAATCCCCGATGGTTTGCCTGTTCTTGAATCAAGGGAGCATTGACTTCTAAAAGTCCTGGTATTCCCCTAGACTGGGCATACTCCATCCCGGCAAAACTCCACAGAGAGTAACGCTCATAAACTAAGTCAAAAACACCGTTTTTTTCCAGTGTTAGACGCAGATTCCTATTAGCAGATAGGGCAGCTTGTTCACGGGCAGCTATTTCACCTTTGGGAATAGAGGGTAAACGATGAACAATCATAGTTTCTAAACCGGGTGGCGGCTCACCACCGATTCGGGTGGCAAATAACTCAACCTGTATCCCTAGTTTTAGCCAAGCGCGAATCACCTCCTGAACATGAATCGAGCAGCCTTTTTGACCAAAAACCGGAATACCTGGATCAGCGCAAATGTAAGCAATTCGCATAATTTATCTCCTCAATAAACGATAAATGAGTCTGTAGGGGCGGGTTTCACAACTTAATTCTATTCTTGACCCTAATGTCAATAAACCCGCCCTGTATCAGGGATGAAATAAATGGGGTTGTCGGGGCGGGTTTTACAATTTAACTTTATTCTTGACCCTAATGTCACCAAACCCGCCCTGTATCAGGGATGAAATAAATGGGGTTGTCGGGGCGGGTTTCACAACTTAACTTTATTCTTGACCCTAATGTCACCAAACCCGCCCTGTATCAGGGATAAAATAAATGGGGTTGTAGGGGCGGGTTTCACAACTTAAGTTTATTCTTGACCCTGATGTTAATAAACCCGCCCCGTTCCAAGTCTGGAATAAAAGGGTTATTTGACTAATGACAAGATATCCTGTAGGGTTTCGCTATCGCTCAACCCAACCTACTTCTATTTAAATGTTTTGTGCAAAACTAATATGATCTCCTGGGTGAGACTGGTGCGAGATATGATCAGAAACTACCGGAAAATAATTTAACTTATCTGGATTAACGACTTGATTAAAAATATTTCGCAAAGCAGCAGTATTACGATGAATATCAAACTCTGACTCAATTAATTGCCGCGCTTTTGTTGCCAGTTTCACCCGTAAACTTGGATTAATCAGTAAGCGTTCCAGGGCATTTGCCAACACCTGAGAATCATGTTGATCCACCATCAATCCCGTATCTTCATTACGCACAACTTCTGGAATCCCCGTTACATCAGTCGCCACACAGGGCGTACCCAGTGCCATCGCTTCCAGTAAAACTGTTGGTAAACCCTCACGATTTCCATCACTGCCAATAATATAAGGTGCAGCAAATACAGCCGCATTCTGGATATGCTCAAAGACTTCATTTTGAGGACGTGAACCGATAATTTCAACGGTTGATTGTAAACCGAGGCGTTGAATTTGCTCTCGCAGAATCGCTGCTAATGAACCTGATCCAATAATTTGACAATGAAACGAACAGCCCCGATGGGCAAGAATGGCACAGGCGTCAATTAAAACCGAAACCCCTTTTTTCTCCACCAATCGGCTGACTGAAAGAATGGTGGGTGGGCGATTTTGGGGAGATTTATACGCCAATTGCTTTAAATTTAAGCCATTATAAATCCGCTGGATATGGGCGGCGGCTGTACTGTATGTCTGTTGTAAATAGTTGAGATTATAGTCACTAACCGTAATCACACTTGCCGCATCTTGCAGCTTCCGTTTCATGTCTTCAGGTTCGACACTTTCATGGAAAATATCCTTAGCATGAGCGGTGAAAGTGTAGGTTATTCCGGCAAAGTGGGCAGCCAGACGAGCGACACTGGTTGCCACTGTACCAAAGTGAGCATGTAAATGATGAATGTTTTTTAACCGAACCTCTCGTGCTAACCAAGCGGCTTGATAAACGGTACTGGCTTTTTCCCCTTGAGCAAACTCTAACTTTGCCCAAAAATTGGGGATAACTTTACTGGCTTCCTGAAGTTCTGCCCAGAAGAAGCTCGCGGCTGTTGGGTTAAGGCTATTGAGAGAATCACTTACTCGCCCTTGGATGGGTTTACGAATATAGTAAACGGGAGCGCGGACTTGGGAAATAATATTTTGGAAATGAGTCTCAGCCGGAGGGCGCAGGGCAAATATTTCTATTTCTAATCCAGCGGCTTCATGGGCTAAAATCTCATTGACGACGAATGTTTCTGAGTAGCGCGGATAACGCTTGAGGACATAACCAATGCGGTTTAATTGTGTGGAAAGCATCATTTAAATGGGGGATTGGGTAATTTTTGAATATGTAGGCGCTGGTTTTACCGATAAGGTTCCGGCTCAAACCACTAACTGAACTAAACCCGCCCCGATTTGATCCGTTTTATCCATCAACGACATCACCGGAGCATTAGCCATGGAAACAACGGGGGAAGCCACGACGGATTCGAGGAAGTGAGGCAAACGTGCCAACCCATGGAAATCGATGCGATCGCGTCGGTGTGTCGATGTTCCGATTGTCCGCGACAGCCATTCACTTAAGGCGGTGGGAGTGACATCATCGGGATGCAGCATATCAATTAATCCCAAATCCTGTAACCGTTTAGCCCGGATTAACTGTTCCCGTCGTGGTTTGACTCGTGGTACAATTAGCGCGGGTTTGTCAAAGGAAAGAACTTCGTAGGTGGTGTTGTAGCCGCCCATCGTAATTACGCAATCAGCCCGATTCAACAGTTGGGTTGGTTCAGCCAGAAACTCCAGCACTCGTAAACGGGGATGTTTCGCCGCCATTTCGTGTAAGTGTTGACGCACTGAAAGGGGCATAAATGGACCGGTTAAAATCACCCCATTGGTGTCTGGAGGTAAAGTCGTTTGGGCAAAAGTTTCAGCTAGCTTATCCCCATCTTGTCCTCCGCCAACCAGACAAAGCGCCAGCCGCCCAGGGGGGAGGTTTAGTCTCGCTAAGAGGTCAATCTCAGAATTATCCACAAATTCCAGTCGTTTGCGCTGGTCAAAACAGCCAGTATACCGTACTTTAGCCGCTATATCTGGGGAAAATTTACACTCCTCAACCAGATCCGAGATTCTGGGATCGCCGTAAATCCACACGGCATCATAATACTTACGAATAATTTCTTCATTAGCCGCCTGCTGCCATTCATGCTGTACTTTTATCGGATCATCGAGGACATCCCGTAAACCTAAAACACAACGGGTGTCTGTTTGAGTATGCAAATACTCTAGGGTTAAATCTAATTCTCGAATTGCCCCTCGTGGCACATTATCGACAATGAAGACATCCGGTTGAAAGGATTCGACAGTAGCCCGAATAATATTAGCGCGGAGATTGACAATGTGCTGAAGCGAGAGATCCAAGCGACGGGATTGATACTCTCCATTCGTTCCTTTATGCAGAGCCGGAAGCGCCACATAGTCTACGCCATCAGGGATATGCAGATTACTTGCCTCACTCATGCCACTAATCAGCAGAATGTCTGTGGGTAAAGCAGACTGGGCAAGGGTTTGGGCAATTAATAAGTTGCGTCGTTTATGACCCAAACCCATCGTATCATGAGAGTACAACACCACCCGCAATTTCCGAGTTCTGGCGCTATTCGGTTGGACAATCGCTGGAGCTAGATGGGAAAACCAGCCAGTATGAGCCGCATCAGTCGCACTACTGGTTTGTTCCTCTAAATGAAGATGTGGTTGAATCCTTAAGGTTGGCGACTCAATACGGGAATATCCTGGTGTGTGTAAATAACTTCCGAGTCTTGGCTGGTGTGCTGACATCGTTCTCTCCTTGTACTCTGAGCTTTGTCTGAGCGGTTGAATAAACCTTTGGCGTAGGATTAGAAACTCGGATTTCTACACGAAATGTGCTTTACGTTTACTTAACTTTAATTTAATTAAGCTTTGTTAAGAGTACATGAGACTTTCATGAGAAATCTTTCATGTTTGTCAAACTGTAGAGACGTTCCATGGAACGTCTCTACATGGATTGTTTATGAATTTGTACAGGTAAAACTACTGATCAAGTGCGGAGGCGATAACCCATCCCTCTGACGGTTTCAATTAAGTCACTCCCTAACTTCTTACGCAGATATCCAATATAAACATCGACGATATTGGAACCCGGATCGTAATCATACCCCCAAACATGACTGAGTAACCGCTCTCGACTCATCACTTGCCCTCGATGGCGTAACAGGGTTTCTGCCAGGGTAAATTCTCGCGCAGATAGCTCAACGAGCTGACCCTTGACATGAACCTGACGAGTCAGTAAATCTAAAGTAACTTCCCCTGTCGTCAGCACCGTCTCCTCTTGGGCTTTGGGCAAATAGTTATTACGCAACCGCAGGCGCACCCGGGCTAAGAGTTCTGCAAACTGAAAGGGCTTCGTCATGTAATCATCAGCCCCTCCCTCCAATCCAGCCACCTTATCATGGATGTCATCACGGGCGGTGAGAATAATAATCGGGATCTGTTCTCCTTGACCCCGTAACTCCTCTAGGATCTGTAAACCATCTTTGCCTGGAAGCCCCAAATCCATGATCAGCAGGTCAAATTCGTGGGAGAGAACCATAGCCAGCGTCTCTTGAGCATCGGTAGCGACGCTGGTGGTAAATCCGTTAGATCGCAGCCCTTTCTCGATAAATGCGGCAATACGGGGTTCATCTTCAGCAATCAGAATTCGATTCATCGGGTAGGATATCCTGTTTTGGCTCTAGAGGGATAACAATTGTAAATTGAGTGCCAGCACCAAGTCTGCTTTTGAGTTTCACTTGACCCCGATGCGCCTGAGCGATCGCTTGAACGATAGACAATCCTAAACCCGCGCCTTCAGAACAACGACGACTATTAGGGAGTCGGGCAAATCGCTCAAAAATCCGCTTTTGGTTAGCTGGATCAATTCCGTCGCCAGTATCACGAACCCAGAAACAGGCGTAGTGGCGATTGATCGCTGAACCCAAGGCGATTTGCTCTCCCGGTTTGGTGTGTTGGCTGGCATTTTCAGCCAGATTCATGATTGCTTGCGTGAGGCGCTGACGATCGGCGACAATTCGACCTGACGCGATCGCATCCAATTGCCAGTCTCGTTCGGCTAAGGCTTTGGCTTTAGCAAAAAGTTCCTCGGTGAACGAGTCAATATCTATTATTTCAACCTGTAAAAAATCTCGCCATTCTGCTTTCGCCAACAGGAGTAAATCATTAACAAATCGGTTCATCCGATCCAATTCATCAAGGACTAATTCTAATGTTTCCTGTTGGGCTTTTGGGTCATCATCCCATAATTCCAGATGACCTCGGATAATCGTAATCGGTGTCCGCAATTCGTGACTCGCATCATTGATAAAGTCTCGTTGGCTGGTAAAAGCTCTTTGCACACGATCCAGCATTTGATTCAGCGTGATTGTCAGTTCAGCCATTTCACCGTAGCCTTGTAGAGGAATACGTTGGGTCAAATCCGTTTCACTAATCGAACGCGCCGTTTCTGTGATCGAACGTAGGGGGGCTAACACTCGTCCAGCCGCAATCCAAGCCACGACGAAAGCCGCAACCATGACGATCAAGGTTACCTCAATAATCACCACAATCACTTCATTAATTTCTTCCTCTTCACCCGCGATGGAATTGGCGACAATGAACAGTCCCCGAAGTTCTCCACCGATTTCCACAGGTTTGACATAGTAAAGGATAGAACCAACAGATGTTTCTTCCTGACCTTTTGTCGATTTTGTCAGATTACTCCAGCCTTTAAGTAGCTCTGAATCCGGTTGCAGCGGAGCGGGTAGTGCTTTTGGGCTGGATTTGTAGAATTGACCATCCACAATTGTCAGCAGAAACTCTCCGTCATTGGGAATATTACGGGATAGAAATACATCAAATAAAGTGGTTATATCATCGTCAAACGGCTGACCAGTAAAGGGGTTTTTTCCTTGTTGGAGTAATTGCTGAAACTCCTGCATCTCTTGGATGAGATAGCCGTCGATTCGTTTGTATACCTCCTTAAATAGAACTTGACGAATCAGCCCAACTGATGTAGCCGTAAAGCAAACCATTAGCAGGACATACCAGACAAGAATACGAGTTCGTGCTTCCCAAAATAGATGACGCCAACCCCAACACCTTTTAGTTTTACTCGCCTCATGATTTTGATCAAACTTGGCTGAGGTGAGGTTGTTACCCGGCTTAGTCACGTCTGTTCCCTGGTCGTTCATGAGTTACAAAACCTGATGTTGATTTTAGCGAATTTAATAATTCAGATGCTGTCGATAAAGTCATAAATTTCTACTTTTTATAAATTGTTTAAAATTTAATACCAAAATAAGGTAAACTAAATTTGAGTTGGGTGTAGGGGCGGGTTTCACCACTATCGTTTCTTACCTGACCCAGATGTAACTAAACCCGCCCCGACTTGAGGGTGTATGTCAACTTTGTAGGTACTGACTTAAGGTTGGTGGGTACTGCCCACTCTACTGGACTGACACAACTAAAATTGTGGGATAGATTTGACGATTAAATCGGGCGCACACCGTGTGCCCCTACAATTCTAATCCACCAAATAAGGTGTGCCACGCCACTACGGCTTAAGGTTAAATTGGGTCTATAGGACACAAATAAGTCAAACAAGCGTGAAAGAAATTAATGTATACTGCCAACAAAACAGTGAGCGACTCGATCGCTATCTTGCCCAACAATTACCCGATCTATCTCGTTCTCGAATCCAAAAACTGATTGAAGAAGGGAATGTGCAGCTCAACGATAACCTCTGCACCTCAAAAAAAGCCACGATTCAACCTGGAGACTCTATCCACCTCACTATCCCCGACGCCAAACCCTTAGAGCTAAAACCAGAAGCAATTCCCCTGGATATCCTCTATGAAGATGACCAAATCCTGATTGTCAACAAACCCGCTAACTTAGTCGTGCATCCCGCCCCTGGACACGAAAACGGCACACTTGTCAATGCCCTGCTTGCCCATTGCCCCAACTTAGCTGGAATTGGTGGCGTACAACGTCCCGGAATTGTCCACCGTTTAGACAAAGATACCACCGGTGCGATCGCGATCGCCAAAACTGACCACGCCCACCACCACCTACAAGCCCAACTCAAAGCCAAAACCGCCCGTCGAGACTATCTCGGCGTTGTCTATGGTTCTCCCTCAACCGAGACAGGTACAATTGACCTGCCCATCGGACGTCATCCGAGCGATCGCAAAAAAATGGCAGTCGTTCCCCTAGAAAAAGGTGGACGCTCTGCAATTACCCATTGGCAGATTAAAGAACGCCTGGGCAACTACACCCTAATCCACTTCCAACTCGAAACCGGACGAACCCATCAAATTCGCGTCCATACTGCCCATATCGGACACCCTATCGTCGGAGACCCCGTTTATAGTAAAGGTCGAGATATCGGCGTCAATCTCCCTGGACAGGCACTTCATGCATGGCGACTGCGGTTACAGCATCCCAATACAATTGCCCGTCCCCTCTCTCCTAACCAAGGAGACCAAAGGACGGGCAATAAACCTGGGGACTGGATTGAGGTCATTGCCCCTCTCCCCCCAGCCTTTAACACACTCCTAACCGTACTGCGACGGCGTGCTTCATCCGTTCCCTTCCCTAACGCTTAGGTACACGGGACATGTAATCGATATTCTGGGCAGACACGCGGGGAAGTGGATTGGGTTGGGCATTAACTCCCCGTGC
The DNA here is from genome assembly GCF_040219735.1 of Coleofasciculus sp. G1-WW12-02. NCBI lineage: Bacteria > Bacillati > Cyanobacteriota > Cyanophyceae > Coleofasciculales > Coleofasciculaceae > Coleofasciculus > Coleofasciculus sp. G1-WW12-02. Next base: position 47,930 of record NZ_JAVJRX010000140.1, read on the forward strand.
CATATCCAGGAAGTTCGTAGGATCACCTGCTTTAGCCTGCTTGTCTTGCGGGACAAAGCGGCGTACTTCGTTCTGCCAAATAATTTGGGGGAAGCCCAGTTGAGCGCGGTAGTAGCCGTCGTAGCGGGGTGATTTAATGTTAAAGGGTCTTTCACCTTGACGGCGACCGGGCAATACACGACGCCGTTGATAGGGAACGGTGTCATAACCAAAGTTGGTCAGGTACTCTTCGCTGTTGAGTAGTTGATCAACAAAGCCCTTAATCCCCTTGGTCGCCACAACGATAGACCAAGCAATTTTTTCGCGTTCGTTGTAAACATCGCGCCCTAATACCCGTTGCACGCACTGTTCAACAAAGCGATAATTGCTGTTTTTCTCGTAGAAGCTGTTGTAGAAGGTTTTCGACAGCAGCAAGCCACGAATGAAATCCCGCACCGTCAGTTGACCGTTGCGGAGTTGGGATTCTAGGAACCGTTCCCGATCCCAAGCAAAAGCATAGAAGAAGATCTGACGGTATGCCGCTTCGATCAATTCATCCATGTCTGTGCCGAACAGGATGTTCTCTGTTGTGTAAATCCTTGGTTGCTCATCTCCGGGTACTTCATAACCAGCGACACGCTGATTTTGACTTACCGGAGTGTAGCTTAATAAAGGTAGCGCCACGTTTGAATCTCCGTAATCTTAGAAAATCTTACAAACCTTAACTTTCAAATATATAACAGATTATGTAACCTTCTTACAAAATTAGTCATTAGTCATTGGTCATTGGTCATTGTTCATTGGGAATCTTTTCCCTCATCTCCTCCGCACCTGTGCTCCCCCATCTCCCCGTTCCCAACTAAAAGTAACCCATCCAGAACGCCAAGGGATTTGCTAGTGAGCGACAGTGGGGCCAATTTCGCAAATAGTTTTCCAAATCAGGTTGCCAGACTGGAGGTCTTAATCCAAGTCCTAAGCAAAGATGAGACAAAACTTCAAAAAACCGCCGATCATGACCCGGTGATCCTACATGAGCATGGGCATATTCATGGACGACGATACCTAACCAATCTGGCGGTGCTGTTCGTCCCACATCAATGAGGATGGTAACTGGATTGAGGAGAATGTTACAAAAGCCATCAATCCCATACTCCTGGGCTAACGGCGCTGCCCCGATCTGGATCGGACGACGCAATTCTGGATGAAAACAGTCATGACAGGCGTTGAGACAAGAATTGAGTTCAGCGTTGACTGTATCAATGTTATAACCAATCCAGGTACAGATGCGATCGCGTACCCGATGATTATCACTGATATCAACCATACGTGGCTCTAATGCTAGCTGACGTACAGCCTCTAGGTACTCATAGCCACGTACCAACGGTTCATTTATACTCTGGGATTTCCCCACCCAATACGGACTCACTTTGTCTCGCTGCTCAAACATTTCGTGACATGCTCCCACACCAGATCAAAGATTCTGGTGTGAGCTTCCAAGCTTCACAAATTGGATTTCCTGGTTTTTCCCGTTCGGCTGACGCTCACGGCGGAAGCCTTGCGGGATTTCGACACTTACCTAGACTCAGGCGAGTACATTTGGGTCCCCGGTAGACCGTCTGCACAGGCAGTTTCCATTCCCGCTAGCCCGGCGGTACTGATTAGTTTGATTTGCGTTGGTTGTTGATTATCAAATTCGAGAATCAACTCACGGTGCAGCAATTTCAACTAGCTTTGTGAGCAGATGTATCGAAGGATGATGTCAATTTACCACATTGATCTTGGGGGAGTCCAGTGTATCCCAACGCCCAATGAAAAATTATGGCGTGGGTCTTATTGCTCCCCCTCTCCCCCCACAATTAGATAAATTCTAACTGCTGATGGGGTGACAAGCAAGCTGAAACCACTACCAATCAAGCTTTCAGGACTTTACCCCCATAGAGACATTTTGACAGGTTTCCCAATTTCCCAAATAATGATAGATAAGTCTGATGAAAATGATAAGCACTTGTAGCGGATAAAAAACTGCCAAAAAAGATACAAAAAAATCTAAATATATATTTACACTTACTTACAATTTGTTACTATTGTTTTTAGCGAAGAGATTTTATGCCTGCCCTAGAGAGTCCAAAACAGCTCAGGACAGGCGCTTACGTAGCATTTTGATAAATTTTCCTACTAGGAGAGTCTTATGCCTTTTACCATTGATTCAGCTCGTAGTATATTTCCTGAAACCCTAACAGCCGATGCTGTACCAGCCACGATTGCCCGTTTCACTCAACTTAACGCTGAAGATCAATTAGCTTTAATCTGGTTTGCTTACCTGGAGATGGGAAAAACCATCACCATCGCTGCGCCAGGAGCCGCAAGCATGGTGCTTGCAGAAGGAACATTGAATCAAATTCGGCAAATGTCTTTCCAAGAGCAAACTCAGGTCATGTGTGACTTGGCAAACCGCGCCGATGCGCCGATTAGCCGTACTTATGCCAGTTGGTCGGCTAATATCAAGCTGGGCTTTTGGTATCAGCTAGGACAATGGATGGAACAGGGGACAGTCGCACCTATTCCAGAGGGTTATCGGCTATCCGCCAATGCAGCCGCCGTGCTACAAGCCATTCGTAACTTAGATCCGGGACAGCAAATTACGGTGCTGCGGAATGCGGTTGTGGATATGGGGTTTGATCCGAGTAAACTGGGTAGCTACAAAAAAGTCACTGAGCCAATCGTTCCACCTAAGCAAATGTCCCAACGGACGTCGGTGACGATCCAGGGAGTTGACAACCCGACGGTGTTGAGCTACATGAATTACATGAATGCCAATGACTTTGACGCCCTGATCCAACTGTTCACTGATGATGGAGCGCTGCAACCTCCGTTCCAAAGACCGATCATTGGTAAAGACGCCGTCTACCGCTTCTTCCGGGAAGAATGCCAGAACCTGAAGCTGATACCGGAACAAGGTGTTTCTGAATCGGCACAAGAGGGTTATACTCAGATCAAAGTCACAGGTAAAGTTCAAACTCCTTGGTTTGGTGCCGGGGTGGGAATGAATATGGCATGGCGGTTCTTGCTTAACCCTGAGAACAAAGTCTACTTTGTGGCAATTGATTTATTAGCCTCGCCGAAGGAGTTACTCAACTTAACTCGGTAACAACTCTAAAAACTGTACTCATAAGAGTCAGTTTGAACTTCTAGAGGAGCTTATCTAAAGCCATGTTGAGTAGGAGTAAATCGTAGCACGTTGTAAATGATTGAGTGAGCACTCCCTGCTCTTATGGGTTGGGAGTGTTCAAAACACTGGACAATGCAAGTAAACGAAACTATTTGGTCTGACGTAGAGCAACAAATCGCCAAAGATGCTTTTGAGAAAGCGTATCAACGAGAAACTAATGCTTTGATCACACAGGTGCGGGAATACGCCAGTGGAATTACTGAACTCGATCAGGTTTGGCGTCTGCACGATTTTTTGAGTGCAAGGCGGCACGATATTGATGGTAAGTACGACTATGACTATTCCGCTCTCCTGTTTCTTTTCGCTAGGTTAGTTAAAGAAGAGTGGCTAAAACTGGAAGATTTGAGCGGTCTAGATCAGAGCAAACTGGCTAAAATAACTGCCCTGGCTCGGATGTAACCTTCCGCTTTGCTATAATCTGAATGTTTAAATCCGGAAACCCGGATGCCTTAGTTAGCAAACTTAAAGGACTTGTAGTCGTTTTGGAATTACCACCTCTCAAACCTATCGAGCCGCCAGGAGAACCGCCCCCTGTTCACAGCAATTGGTACTTGGTCAATGTTCGCCATAAGAAACGTGATTTATTTTTGAGATGTCTGAATATTGTTATCGAAAAAAATCAACTGAACGATCTAATTTTAGCGGTTGAAACTCCTGATGATTCAGTGTACGAAGATATCGTTTTACTGAATTTGGCTAGCTTTAAAGCTGTGCAAACCCACATTCAAACGATTGAGTCCTGTCAGAGAATCGAACCGAAACCATTACCACAAGCACAAGTAAGTCTAATGTTGGCAGCGAGCAGCTAGATGATGGATTGTAACTGTGCGATCGCGCGGTTCAATCGTGCTTGTACCACCCGATCCGACTCTTGAGTCAACGCCTGTTGTAAGGGAGGCATAACTTCTGGCTGGGCAATATCTTGTAAGGACGCGATCGCAGCATAACGCAGCGCCCAATCCTCTGGTGTCAGTAACGCCCAGGTCAATTTGTCTATGGCTTGACTAATAATTGCTGCATCCTTGGCTAAACTGCCAATCCTTCCTAACCCGCGTGCAGCTACGCGCCGGACATTTCCTTGACAGTGATTCGCGACGGATGTGCCGATGACATCCTCTAACAAACTCAGCGCCTTTGGGTCACCAATTCGCGCTAAAGCCTGAATGATATGGGCTTGCACAGCCTGGTCACCCGAGGCTTCAAAGGCGGCAATTAAAGGATTAACGCTGGCTGACCCCAATTTCACTAACCCGTCTACAGCGGCGACTGGGACAGCCGGATGATGATGACTTAATGCCCCAATTAACGCTGTGATTACGTCATCGCTAGCAGGCTGCGCTTGAGCAACTAACGCCTGAATTGCTTCTATGGCTTCGTTGGGCGTAGCCGCTTGTTGTAATTTTTGTCCTTTGTTATTTGTCATTGGTCATTCGTCATTGGTCATTGGTCATTCGTCTTATGTACAGTCGGGGCGGGTTTAGTTACATCTGGGTGTAACCGAAAAGATAGTAGTGAAATCCGCCCCTACACAATCTCCCCCATCTTCTGATAACTGATAACTGATAACTGATAACTGATAACTGATAACTGATAACTGATAACTGATAACTCCCTCATCTTCCCCAGCTTCCCTGCTAGAGCTGAATTAACAACTGATCAATCGTGTCAAGCAGAAACTGGCATTTATCCTGTTGATTTAATTCTGCTTCTGTATCACTTTCTAAGATAGCTTCTAACATCCGCTTGATATTCAGCAGCTTTAAACTATTAGGAACCTTCGCCTGAATAATCGCCTGCGCTGCGGCTAAATGACCGATCGCGCCGAGATCAAACATCGCCGCCCAGCGCAAATACATATTGGGATGATCCAAATTCTGGATAATCCGCTCAATATATTGCGGCTCTTTTGTCAATAGATATAAATACCGAGCCGCTGCACATTGAACCCGTTCCGACTGATGGGTTAAAAAGGGTTCAATCTGGGGACGGGCTTGCCAAACCTCTAAAGTCCCTAACGCTTCAATCAAGGCTTCATAGGGTTGCTCTGCTTCAGCGTTTAGGAGATTCAGCAAGGGAGAGACAGCGCTGCGATCGCCAATTGCAGCTAAAGCCTGAATAATCGCCTCTCGGAGGCTGAGATCAGGACAATCTAAGGCAGCAATTAACGCGGGTACAGCTTGGGGATTTTTTAACTCACCCAACGCTCGCGCCGCTTGGCGCCGCAAGGGATATCCACCCGCTTGGGTGCGATAGGCTTCATCCTGGAGGGCTTCACATAGCACCGTCCACGAATCCTGTACCTGATGTTTACCCAGCCACCAAGCGGCATAATAGCGCAACTGATTATCGTCTCCTTTTAAGGCAGCGATCGCGGTTTGTGCCGAACTTATGGGTTGGGGAGGAGGAGCGGTAGTCATTTCTACAAAAAATTGGAGATCTCAATCGCCTTTTATATGAACTACCCGCCCCTCAACGAAGTAGGGGCGGGTTTCTACATCCTGCCCCGTAGGTTCCGTAGCGGATTTTTGACGCTTCATTTGCCCCAGTTGCTTCATCGATCCAGCTTGCTTGCGCTCACGGGTCTTTGAAGTAGAGCGTGGTGCATCTGCGTCTGCGAGGC
>NZ_JAVJRX010000141.1:0-33959 GCF_040219735.1 Coleofasciculus sp. G1-WW12-02
AGACGGAATGCAGAGCAAGCGGAAACGCACTTCTAGACGTGGTGAAAATCCACAGCGGAATCGTTCAACTACCGCTTCGTTGGACGTGGTGTATACTTGTGGCAACGAATGATTATAATTGTATACATTTTTATGAGCGGTTAAACCCACACCTCCCCACTAAAAACCCAAGCCAATCCTCGAACTATTCCGACAAAACGAGATTCAACAGGCTTTTCGCCAAGCCTTCGATCGCAATAACCCCTCGATTCTCCTGCAACAAGGGGAAGCCTTTCTCGACGGATACGCCTTGGGGGATGAAATCCGAGAATTAAGCATTGACCCCAAGCGTGAATTTGCCGCCTTTGCTACCGTATTCATTGAAGTGGCTAAGCGATCGCGCACTCCAGCAGACGTTCTCACCAACCAGAAAATCGACTCCCTACACAAATCGATGAGAACCCTGCATCAACGGTTGGATAGACTCCCCACCTTAGCCGGAATTCGTACCGAGATAGCGCGGTTGGCGGCACAAGAATCTTTATCATCAGCCGAGGAATCATCCACCGAAATCCCCTGTCGGGCGTTTGGTTTAGCCCAACAGATGAAGGGTTGGTTTGAAACCTTGGGCTATGACTTTGAACCCTATCAAATCTGGGATGATACTTATGTTGAATGGATTGTCAACATTCCCGCCCGACGCGGATATGACCGGATTTTGGTCAGGGGGATTGAGGGAGAAGCCGGAATTCGGGATGTCACCGCCTTGCGAGAATCAGTGGATACTCAACGAACCGATGAAGGCTGGTTAGTTACCCAACGCCGCATCAGTCGCGCCGCCCGTGATGCGGTGGAAACGCGGGAAAATCGTGATTTATTTTGTTATACTTTTGATGAATTATTGGATGAAGCGGCAGATTTTCGGGAGTATTTGAACTGGTTAGAAACAGAGGTAAAACGGCGAAGGATCGATCAAAACTATGTGCCGTTAGCTTGCAGCAAAGCAGAGATTGATCCGATTACCCAGCGTCAAATTGCCGTGAGTCGTTACGATGAACGCGATGGTTGGATTGACGGGTATATTGACCTCTGGTTAGATGACCCCACAAAAGAGCATATCTCAATTTTAGGAGAATTTGGCACAGGCAAAACCTGGTTTGCCTTCCACTATGCCTGGATAGCATTGCAACGGTATCAGGAGGCAAAAAAACGCGGTGTTTCCCGTCCTCGCTTACCCTTAGTGATTACCCTGCGCGACTATGCCAAAGCTGTTGATGTGGAGAATGTTCTCGCGGGTTTCTTTTTTAGTCAGCATAATATTCGCCTGACTAGCAAAGTCTTTGATCAACTCAATCGCATGGGGAAATTGCTGCTCATATTCGATGGCTTTGACGAAATGGCAGCCAAGGTTGATCGCCAGCAAATGATTAACAACTTCTGGGAATTGGCGAAGGTAGTTGTACCCGGAAGCAAAGTTATTTTAACCTGTCGCACCGAACATTTTCCAGAGGCAAAAGAAGGACGGGCATTGCTGAATGGTGAATTACAAGCCTCGACTGCGAATTTGACCGGGGAAGCGCCTCAGTTTGAAGTGCTGGAATTGGAGAAATTTGATGATAACCAAATCCGTCAGGTGTTATCCTTTCAAGCTCAACCAGCCACAGTTAATCAGGTAATGGGAAATCCGCAATTATTAGATTTAGCCCGTCGTCCAGTCATGACGGATTTGATATTAGAAGCCTTGCCAGATATTGAAGCAGGTAAACCTGTGGATATGTCCAGGATTTATTTGTATGCCGTGTGGCGCAAGATGGAACGGGATATTAAAGCCGAACGCACGTTTACATCGTTGGCAGATAAGCTTTATTTTCTGTGTGAGTTGGCGTGGGAGATGTTGTCAACGGATCAGATGAGTTTGAATTATCGGCAATTTCCTGATCGCATTCGTCGGTTATTTGGTTCAGTGGTTCGGGAGGAAAAGGATTTAGACCATTGGCATTATGACATGATGGGGCAATCGATGCTGGTTCGGAATGCCGATGGCGATTATACTCCAGCGCATCGATCCCTATTGGAGTTTTTTGTGGCGTATAAGTTTGCCGCCGAGTTGGGGGTATTGGCGGCTGATTTTACCGAATTAGCTAAAGCTCAATCTTCTATTGAGGCAAGTGCTACGCCTGAAAATTATACCTGGTCATCTTATTTTTATCGCCAGATAGATGAGGCGGGGAAGATGATTTCCATTGCGCCGTTAAAGGGATTTGAGAGTGAGTCTTTAGCTTATTTACGTCAAACTTTAGGACAAGCAAAGTTGACAAAAGCGGTGATGGATTTGATTGTACCGATGCTTGACCTAACCCCCCCAGCCCCCCTTCCCTCGCAGGGAAGGGGGGAGCAAGAATTCCCTGTTGCAGGAGAGGAAATGGGAGAGTCTTGCTCGCCTGTTGCAGCAAAGGAAATGAAAGAATCTTGCTCCCCTCTCCTTGCAGGAGAGGGGCTGGGGGAGAGGTCAAAAAAATCGCCCCTTCTGGAAATTCTGGAAGCGACACGGGGTAAAAGTGAGGATGAAGTGGGATATATTGGGGGAAATGCAGCGACGTTGCTGGTGAGGGTTGATCAGAATGCGATCGAAGGTATAAATCTTAGTCACACCGTCATTAAAGCTGCTGATTTTTCTAATGCTAGTTTGCACCGTGTAAATTTGACAGAGGCTAACTTAGTTGATTGTAGTTTTACTAAAGTGTTTTGTTATGTTTTATCCATAGCATACAGCCCAGATGGACAATTTTTAGTCACAGGAGATGATAATGGAGTTGTTCGCTTGTGGCAAGCTGCCAATGGAAGAGAACTTTGGAGCTGTCAAGGACACACCAATAGAGTCAACTCAGTAGCCTTCAGTCCAAATGGTCAGACTATTGCCAGTGGCAGTAATGATCAAAAGGTAAAAATATGGGATATTTCTACAGGTCAGTGCCTGAAAACTTTGCCAGGGCATACTGATTTCGTATTATCAGTTGTCTTTAGTCCGGATAGTCAGATTCTTGCCAGTGGTAGTCGTGACAAAACAGTAAAACTATGGGATATCAATACAGATGAATGTTTTGGAACCTTAGGGGGACACTTCGGTTCAGTATTCTCGGTTGTTTTCAGTGCGGATGGTCAAACTGTTATTAGTGGTAGTCATGACAAAATAATAAGACTATGGAATATACCCACTGGCAAATGTTTTAAAAAGTTGCAGGGACATACTGATTCTATATTGTCAGTCGCATTAAGCCCAGATGGTAAAACGATTGCTAGTGCTAGCACTGATCAGACAGTGAGGTTATGGAATGTTCGTACCAGTGAATGTGTCAATATTTTGCCAGGACACATTGGTTGGGTACGTTCAGTTGCTTTTAGTCCAGATAATCAGACACTAATCAGTGGTGGTAATGACAAAACATTAAAACTCTGGGATGTTCAAACAGGTGAATGTCTCAACCAACTACAGGGACACATTGGTTGGGTACGTTCAGTCACCTTTAGCCCAAATGGTCAGACTCTTGCCAGTGGGGGTTCAGATCAAACGGTAAAACTATGGGATATTCATACAGGTGAATGTCTGAAAAGCTTTCAGGGATACAGCAATTGGGTACGTGCCATTACTTTCAGTTTAAATGGTCAAGTTATTGCTAGTGGGGGTAATGACAAAACAGTGAAATTATGGGATATCCACACGGGTAAATGTCTCCATAAATTACAGGGACATATTGGTTGGATACGCTCAGTCACCTTTAGCCCAGATGGTCAAACTATTGCTAGTGCTAGTTCTGATCATACTGTGAGATTGTGGAATGTTTGTACTAGCGAATGCCTCAAATCTTTTCAAGGTCATAATAGTTGGGTGAACTCAATTGTCTTCAGTCCGGATGGTGAAACTCTTGCTAGCGGCAGTTGTGATAACACAGTAAAGCTATGGGATATCCATACGGGTGAATGCTTGAAAACCTTTCCAGGACACAGCAATTGGGTACGTGCCGTCACCTTCAGTCCAAATGGTCAGGTTATTGCTAGTGGAGGTAACGACCAAATGATAAAACTGTGGGATATCCATACAGGTCAATGCTTGAAAACCTTTCCAGGACACAGCAATTGGGTGCGTGCAGTTACCTTCAGTCCAAATGGTCACATTTTGATTAGTGGAAGTGACGATCAAACGATAAAAGTATGGAATATCCATACAGGTGAATGCTTGAAAAGCTTTCCGGGACACACTGCACGAGTACGGGCAGTTGCATTCAGTCCAGATGGTGAAACGATTGCCAGTGCAAGCTCAGACCAAATGGTGAAACTATGGGATATCCACACGGGTGAATGCCTGAAAACTTTCCAAGGACATACCGATTCCTTGCTTTCAGTTGCATTTAGTCCAGATGGTGAAACGATTGCTAGTTGTAGCCGGGATGAAACCATCAAGATTTGGGATGTCAAGACTAGCGAGTGCCTAAAAACTATGGCAGATAGACCCTATGAGGGTATGAATATTACAGGCATCACAGGTTTAACCGAAGCCGAGAAAACCACACTCAAAACTTTAGGCGCCGTAGAACTAACACAAGATTAAGAATTGGGGAACCCGCGCAGGCGGGTTTTGTTTGTGTAGCTGCGGTTTCAACCGCCCAGCCAGTAGGTTGGATTGAAGATTAAATACCCTCATACCCCAGCACTGAAAATTTGATTAACCGTCAAATTCAACTCTGGAAAAATTGCTGACACAATCCGGTCATCTCCCCGAAACTGCTGCACCTGGTACACACCATCAACGAGTTGATAAACCGAAAACGTCGGTTGCTTGGGACTGCCAATATAACGCCTACCGCCTAATCCCAGATAATCTACAATCCAATACTCAGGAATACCCATCGCCTCATAATCTTCCAATTTCAGGGCATAATCATCACTCCAATTCATGGAAACCACTTCTATAACTAAACGGATAGAAGTCCCAAACATAATGATAGATTCATTTTCCCAGCGAGGTTCGTTGTTCGCCACACCAATCTTATCTAAAACAATGACATCAGGTTCATAACTCGATTCTTGTGCAGGTTTAACAACGCATTCCTTGGGTATAAAATAAGGCAGTTGAGAACGCCGAATTTCCAGGAACAGTTCCCCAGATATAAACCCAGCGACTTCTGAATGTTTCCCCCTTGGTTTAGGCGCTGCAATAATTACCCCGTCGTGCAGTTCATAGCGATACTCTGGATTCTCTGGATACCAGTCAATAAATTCGTCAAATGTTAATTGTTTGGGTATAGCTTGAATCATCGTCTCACAACCTTAGCAATACCTGAATCCTTCAATTCTTACACACCGGAACTGAAATCTTACTTGGTCGTTGGTGACTGGCAGCGCGGACAAAAATGAGACGAACGCCCAGACAACTTAATCCGCTCAATTGGGGTCTCACAGACGCGACAAGGCTGTCCTGTGCGACCATAGACCCAAGCGACTCCACTGTAATTGCCATTGACCCCCTGGACATTGAGGAAGCTGCTGAAGGTTGTGCCACCCGCCTCAATCCCCGTTTTTAACACTTGAATAATCCCTTGGTGCAGACGTTCAATTTGGTCTACACTTAATCGGGCGCAAACAGTTTGAGGGTGAATCCCACTCACGAATAAGGCTTCATCGGCGTAGATATTCCCCACGCCTGCAACCAGAGATTGGTCGAGGAGGGCGGTTTTGATCGAACGCTGAGACGTTTTCAGCTTTTGTGTCAAATACTCTGGAGAGAACGCATCCGAGAAGGGTTCAGGTCCTAAATTTTGCAACCCCGTGATAATGCGATCGCACGCTTCCCCCGGCGGCACCCACCACATCCGACCAAAGGTGCGTTGATCCACAAAACGCAATTCCTGTCCTTGGGGAAAAAACAAGCGCACTCGCGTATGCTTCTGTAACGGTTCCATTTGCTGAATCCATAAAAGTTGCCCACTCATCCGCAGATGCACTCCTAACCAGCCAGCATCCCCCTCTTCAGAGTGGCTAAGTTGGGCAAGCAAATATTTACCCCGTCGGTGCCAATCGGTAATTCTCGTCTGCTTCACACCCTCCAAAAACGCTGCCACAGAAACAGGGTAGGCGATGGTGCGCGGGAGCAACACATCCCCACCCTGAATATCCTGGGTACAAGTAATTTGCTTGAGACCCAGACGAATTGTTTCAACTTCCGGCAATTCAGGCACGGCTTCGTGTGATACCGTTCCTTTACTTCTTAGCTTTCTTCTTAGCCGCTTCCACGACTATGAGTTCGTTTTCAGCAAAGTTATTGGTATTGATGCCAGCATAGTTGACTTTATCGAAACGGACGATGACCGGATAGATAATGCCGCTCTTGTCTACGGTTGCCACGGTTCCAACGTCGTTAAACCAGTAGGATTCTTTGCGTTTAATCCGAACTTTCGCGCCGCGTGCTATTTCTGCCATATCAGTTTTTCCCTTACTAATCTAGTTTTACAGCGTACTACTGGATCAGGGGTGTCTGCTTACTCTGTGTTTTAAGTTTTATTACAAAGATAAGTTGAAAAGCCCCTTGTTTCCAGATATAGAGGGAGATAGGGCGGGATGGCGGGGTGCGGGAGCATCGTAGAGACGTAGCATGCTACGTCTCTACACCGATGGAACTCCTACCCTCCTACCCTCTTGAGTCTAATCCCGCCATCGCACCTGTACGAAATGAGCAGGTCGTCCCCAGATATCTGAGGTATCGCTAATATCGTCAACAGCTAGATTAAATGGAATAGCCGTAGTTAGGTAGCGTTGAGCTAGGATACCAATGTCAGGGGCAAGTTGGGTAGCTGTGGCGGTGGCTAAACCCAAACCAATTAGTTGCTCAATCGGACCACGGGGTAGGAGGAGATGGGCGCCTAGGGCAAGTCCAGCCGTTAACATCATGCCAACGGAGAGATTCGTACCGCAACGAGGATGTACAGCTAAATTCCATTCCCCTTGGGTGAGACGGTTCAACGCCAGAGGAACCGCACGTCTTAAGTCTGATAAATTCACCTGACCGTAGAGGTAAAATCCTTGTTCGGTGGATAAACCGCCTAAGGTATCATTATCCATCTCATGCACGGTGGTGGCTGTACCCGCACGACTGCTACCGGGGCGTGACGTATAGTTGACGTTGGCTAAATCAGCCAGAACCCAAACCGTAGCATGTTCAAGAGCATGAACCTGACGCAGCATTAACAGTTCTTGTAACCCTGGTACAAAAGGCAGTTGCTTGAGTAAGTCAGTATCTTGGCTGGGATAGGGCGTGGGAAAGTTAAAATCCCAAGTCTGAGCAGAAGTCGTATAAGTCATGGCAGGAGTACTCTCAAACTAGCCGATATTCTTTCAACTTTAGCGTTCGTTATTGGGGAAGTGTTGACCCTTCGCTTCGCTAGGCTCAAGGGTATGGCGCGTGAGTGTTGAATTTTGAGTGTGTAGGGGTGGGTTTCACCATTATCGTTTCTGACCTCACAAAAGATGTGACTCGCGCCCGCCCTCATTTCCCCTGCACCTGAGCATCCCCGCACCCTCCGCACCCATAACGACGCGATAAGTTTTGCCGCGATAGAATACCAGGTATGCATTGCTGTATCTAGACACCGTACATCTTATTCCTCTCTAGTGGTCTCCCCCGTGCAAAAAAAGCGAAGCATCCTATGGCTTCCCCCTTCTTAAGGGGGACGGGAGGGGGATCAAAAAGGGGGACGGAAGGGGGATCTAAAGGGGGACGGAAGGGGGATCAAAAAGGGAAGAGGGGGATCGCAATTTGACAGACGTAGCAGGCTACGTGCTACGTCTCTACATAACTTTTGACGTTTGACTTACCTCATGAGTAATTTTCCAGACTTATCCAGCCACGGTTTCAGGGTTGTTCGAGAATTAGGTCATAATCGCGCAGGTGGGAGAGTCACCTACCTGGCGGTGCCAATTCCTCCCCTGACGTCAAAGGGAATGCTGAAAGAACCCGTTGTGATTAAACAGTTTCAGTTTGCCCAAAGTGAGGCAAACTGGTCTGATTATGAAGCCATCGAACGGGAAATTCAAGTGTTACGTGGATTGAATCATCCAGGAATTCCTCAATATTTGGGTTCATTTCAAACCGCAACCGGGTTTTGTTTAGTCCAGGATTATAAAAAAGCCGCGTCTTTAGCTGTTCGGCGTAGTTTTGACCCCGATGAAATTAAGCAAATTGCTGTTTCATTACTCAATATTCTAGTTTATTTACAAAATCGCATTCCGCCGATTAGTCATCGGGATATTAAACCGGAAAATATCCTAGTCGATGATGAGTTGAATGTCTACCTGGTTGATTTTGGCTTTGCCCATGTCGGCGGTAGTGAAATTGCCATGAGTAGTGTGGCGAAGGGGACGATTGGGTTCATCGCTCCGGAATTACTGTTTAATCAACAAGTGAGTGAGGCGTCGGATCTCTATGGGTTAGGCGCAACGCTGATTTGTTTACTCACGGGTATTGCCTCAACCGATATTAGTCAGTTAATTGATGAAGACTATCGGATTAATTTTAAACATCGGGTTCCTCGGTTGAGTTTGCGGTGGATTGAATGGCTGCAAGCGATGGTGGAACTGAAACCAAAAGACCGTTTTCTAGATGCGGAAACCGCGTTAGAGGCGCTGAATCCAATTTATGTGATTCGAGTACCGGAGGTGAATCTCAATGTTTCATGTTTGGAATTCACGGCGAAGAAATTGGGGGAAAAGATAACTAAAAAGGTCATTCTGACGAACTCTGTTCCCGATACGGTATTGGAAAGCCGTTGGCAAATCGCCCCCCATCTGAGTGATCCACCCCACACGCCTGATTTCCATGAATGGATTTACCTTGAGCAAACTCATTTTGTCAGTAATCAAGTGCTGGGCAAAATTACCGTGGATACGCGGAAGTTGATGGCGAATAAGCTTTATGAGCGGGAGATATTAATTCATAGTAATTCCCATCCGGAAACCCAAAGCTTAACCCTAAAGGTGAAGACAGCACCTGTGCCGATTCCAGCGAAGAAATTACCCTATTTTTCGGTAGGATTATTGATTTTCTTTGCCGCCGCCGCCACCTGGGTGGAAACAATGGCATGGGATGGTATTGTGAGTCATAGTGGCACAATTGGTGTTGCGATCGCGATTTTCATTTCGGTGTTAGTGGCTCTGTTGGGACTCGTGGCGGCGATTACGTCGGGGTGGATTAGTCAGGGGATGGCAAAGGTGCGATCGCGCTTTGGGGTCAAGGTGAAAGCCCTAGATACCGTGGCTTCCGTTTTTTTTGCAGGTGTCGCGGCGATATTTGCCGCCCGATTTGGCGCTCAATTTCGGGCGACGGATATGGCAATTGCGGCATTTGCGGCGGTGGATGCGGTAGTATTTATGGCGGCATTTGAAGGAGAAGGCGTTGCTCAAAGTTGTGTGCAACGGGGCTTTAGTCAAGGGTTAGCATTGGGGGTTTCTGTCTTATCCGCCGCCTTGGGAATTAGTTTAGGAATAGCTTTAAAGTTAGGGGTTGTCAATGGTATGGTTTTGGGAGCAATTTTTAGCACAGGTTTTCCTTTAGCCACGTTGATTCTTTATCCGCCATTGGATCGGGCAAAACGTATTGCCCGTTATCGGAAATTTGAGCAGGATTTAATTAAACCATAATCAGTAGGGGCGGGTTTCACTATTATTATTTGTTTTCACCTTGATGTGACTAAACCCGCCCCCAGACGCTTCTTGCATCACCTCTCTACATCTCCCTAGAAATAACCGCTATGAAATTTAATGAACTCGATGCCAAAATGCGGGTTTATGAAACCGCCCATGATCACTGCGTTTTGCCGGGATTATATATAATAGCGCGGTTAGATGGGCGGGGTTTTACACGGCTAACGCGGGAAGTGCATCCATTTGAAGCACCCTTTGATGAAAAGTTTCGAGACTTGATGATTCTCAGCGTAGAACATTTGATGCATTGCGGCTTAAAAGTTATCTATGGGTATACTCAAAGTGATGAAATATCGCTGCTTTTTGATATCGCCGAATCTGCCTTTAATCGCAAATTACGCAAGCTGAACTCAGTTTTAGCTGGAGAAGCGAGTGCTAAATTTTCATTGATACTGGGAACAGTGGCGGGTTTCGATTGTCGCATTTCTCAATTACCGACAATAGAAATAGTGGTTGATTATTTTCGCTGGCGACAAGCAGATGCCCACAGAAATGCGTTAAACTCTCATAGTTATTGGTGTTTGCGGAAAGATGGCAAAACTGCCAGACAAGCCACAGCTCGGTTAGAACGGTTATCGGTGGCGGATAAGAATGAATTGTTATTCCAGCATGGGATTAATTTTAATCATGTACCGAATTGGCATAAACGAGGGGTAGGATTGTATTGGGAATCCTATCAAAAGCCGGGATTAAATCCCCTGACTGGTGAGACAACCGAAGCAATGAGGAAACGGATTCGACAGGAGTTAAATCTGCCAATGAAAGACCAATATAGTCAATTTGTTCGCGATTTGTTGAGCGAAATGAATCGGTCGTCAGGGCATTCGTAATTCGTCGGGACAGTCGTAATTCGTAGGGGCAAAGCATTCGCGCCTAGATATATCATTGAACTGACTAAATTTTCATCGCGAATGCTTTGCCCATATCCCAGCCATAAGTCATAGATTAGACAAATTGTACCAATGACCCATAACCAATGACCAACCATGAACGATTTCCAGATATTAAAACGAATTTTTAATGCCTTTGACCCCTTTCGCCCCTTACCCCCTGGTGATCCAACTTACGTGGATTGTGAAGAAGTGCGGGGCGATTGTGATATCTTAATTGAATTAGGACGATCAATTTTATTATCAGATAGAGTTACCTGTAATCTTTATGCCGGACATCGGGGAGCGGGAAAATCTACAGAATTGCTGCGGCTCAAAGCTGACTTGGAACAGCAGAAGTATTATGTTGTCTATTTTGCCGCTGATGATGAAGATATTGATCCAGAAGATGCCCAATATACGGATATTTTATTGGCTTGTACGCGGCGGTTATTAGAAGCATTGAAAGATAATGCTAAACCTGATCCGTTATTGAATTGGTTGAAATATCGCTGGGGTTCGTTAAAAGACTTGGCACTAACCGAGGTGACATTTGAGAGTTTAAGTCTGGAATCGCAGATGTTACAATTTGCCAAATTAACTGCTAATTTAAGAGCCGTTCCCAGTACCAGGCAAAAGATTCGAGAACAGGTGGATGCGAATACGGTATCCTTGATTGAGGCGTTGAATGAAATGCCAAACATAATTTACCCTGGGGTTGTTCCGAATTAGTCGTAATTGCCGATAACTTAGATCGGATTGTGCCGATTTATGAACCAAATGGGAAACGCAGTAATCATGATGAGATTTTCATTGACCGTTGTGAACAACTGAGTAAATTAAATTGTCATACTATTTATACTGTACCAATTTCCATGGTTTATTCGGATCGAGGAACCGTATTAGAAGATCGTTACAGTAAAGCACAAGTCTTACCGATGATTATGGTACGCCAACCCACAGGTGAACCCTATACCAAAGGGATTGACAAGTTAAAGGAATTAATTGATAAACGCATTCGCCATAGTGTCCCTGATTTAACCTTGGAACAAGTATTTGAGGATACCAATACCGTCGAACAACTCTGTTTAATTAGTGGCGGTCATGTGCGAAACTTAATGCTATTAATGAAAACCAGTTTACAGCGCAGTCCTCGTTTACCAATCGCTAAAAAAGCCGTGCGTCGGGCGATTACTGAATTGCGAGAAACCTATCGCACAGCGGTGAATGAACCGGAATGGATGATGTTGGCACAGGTTGCCAAAAGTAAACAGATGCCGAATCAAGATGAGTATCGCAAACTGTTATTTAATCGCTGTATTTTAGAATATCGTTATTTAGATGAAGGAGGAGAAATTAAAGTTTGGAATGATGTCCATCCCTTAATTTATGGGATTGAGCGTTTTCAATCAGCATTGAATCAACTGTTGTAGTTCGTAGTAAGGGAACCTTAGCCTATCATCGTATCGCAGAGCAGGCATTCATCTGTGTTAACTTAACGTTGCAACCCTAAATAAGAAATCCCCCCTAGCCCCCCTTCGTAAGGGGGGAACAAGAAAAAGGGAAACCATAAAATTACTCAAAGTCTCCCTTTTTGAAACAAAATATATCAGCCAGTAGTGGACTGACACAGCTAAAATTGTGGGATAGATTTGGCGGTGAAATCGGGCGCACGCCATGCGCCCCTACAATTCTAATCCACCAATTAAGGTGTGCCACGCTAGTAGCCAGTAGGGTGGGCATTGCCCACCTGATATATTGGTAAAATAGTGGCATAAATTTGACAATTAAACCGGGCGCACGTCGGTGCGCCCCTACGGTATCTGAACAGAATATATCAGCATCACAGCAATGATCCGAAACCTGACCGAATGGGATGAAGACGACAAGGGCGACGCCGAGGACGAATATGAAGCCCTGCGGCGTTCTCTAAGTTGGACAGAAGAGTTTGGTTTGCTGTTTGTTGACTGTACTCCCGCCACAGCCGAGAAATTAATTAAGGATATCAAGCAGGATTTACCGCAAAAAAGAATCGAGGTTTTACGTCTTACCGAACCGATTGAGAATCTCTATACCGAAATCGCCGCTTTACCGAATCGGGATAGTATCGATATCTTATTTATTCAAGGGTTAGAGCATTCGATTTATGACTATGAAAAGACAATCAAAGATAATACAGAACGTCGCAACTATTCCTTGTTTTCCGTTCCGCGTTTATTAGGACATCTGAACCTACAGCGAGAATCATTTCGCGACCATTTTAATATCTGTTTTGTCTTTCTATTACCCAAATTTGCCCTAACCTATTTCAACCGCCGCGCCCCCGACTTCTATGACTGGCGTTCTGGTATGTTTAAATTAGAAAATCGAGGCGACTTAGCTTTAGCAGAGTTATCGCAAAGTGAGGAGGCGTTTTGGTTGAAGCAAGGCGAGCAGCGATTTATAGTTGGTGATTTAGTTGATGCAATTGCTTGCTGTGACAAAGCTTTAGATATTTCCCCTGATTCCCATATCGCTTGGTCTAACCGGGGTATTGCTCTGGCTAAGTTAGAACGAATAGAAGCGGCGATCATTAGCTACGATCATGCCTTAAAAATAAAACCGGATTCCCACACTGCTTGGTTTAACCTGGGTAATGCCCTATCTGAGTTAGGACGAATAGAAGAAGCGATCGCTAGCTACGATAAAGCCTTACAATTTAAACCCGATTCCCATGAAGCCTGGAACAACCGGGGTTTAGTTCTATCTGAGTTAGGACGATTTGAGGAAGCGATCGCTAGCTACGATAAAGCCTTACAATTTAAACCCGATTCCCATGAAGCCTGGAACAACCGGGGTTTAGTTCTATCTGAGTTAGGACGAATAGAGGAAGCGATCGCTAGCTACTATAGAGCCTTACAATTTAAACCTGATTACCATCAAGCCTGGAACAACCGGGGTAATGCCCTATTTAAGTTAGGAAGATTAGAGGCAGCGATCGCTAGCTTTGATCAAGCCTTACAAATTCAACCCGATTTACATCAAACCTGGGACAACCGGGGTAATGCCCTGTCTGAGTTAGGACAAATAGAGGAAGCAATTGTTTCCTATAATAAAGCCTTAGAAATTAAACCGGATGACGCTAATGCATTTTACGGAAAAGCTTGCTGTTATGCGTTGCAAAACCAAATTAACCTAGCCCTAGAAAATCTGCAACAAGCTATCACGTTGAATCCCGACGAATGCCGAGACATGGCAAAAACAAATTCAGAATTGGATAACCTTCGTCAAGAGCCGCGATTTCAAGCGTTGATTCAAGATGACAAGGATTAACGTTATCAGTGATTCAGTTATCAAAGAGTTTATCAGCCTCTAGTCCTGGGGTACACCGAATTTGATAGATTAGCTTTAGGCACAGAAAAATCCTCGGATCAGGGGCTAAAGCCCCGACTACGAACGAACCCCAAAGGAGAACCACGATATGGCAATCTTACAACTCCAAGACGGTACAACCTACACCCAACTCAACGACATTACCCAGGAATTAGCCGCCCTGAATGTGCAACTCAATCATTGGTCAGTTGGCGATAATCCAGAGATTCGCCGCCTGTTGGCGCAAGATTCTTTAACCGATGAAGAAAAGGAACAAATCCTACAAGCGTTGGATAACTATTTTGAACACCTGAAACAAACCGCAGGTTATCAGTCTCGCGATTTAATTGTGCTGCATCCCGATGTCCTCAATCTGGACACGATGCTATCTAAATTTGACCGTTGTCACTACCACACCGATGACGAAGTGCGCTACATTGTCGCAGGTGAAGGGGTGTTCGGTTTCGTGCGTCCCGATGGTTCTCAGGTGGAATTAACCGTGCAGCCAGAAGAATATATTAATGTCCCCGCGAATACAGAACATTGGTTTCATTTAACGCCATCTCGACGGGTGAAAGCGGTGCGTTATTTCACCACAACAGAAGGGTGGGTTCCAGAATATACGGGAACAGCGATTAATTTTGGGGCGTAAATTTAGCCCCGGTAGGGACATGGCACACCTAATTTTATGGATTAAAATTACGTCCGGAAACCGTAGGGGCGCACTGACGTGCGCCCTTTCCCGACACCCACGAGGGGGGTAGGGGGGAAACGTTCCCTCCCCTTGATGAGGGGAGGGTTAGGGAGGGGTTGTGTCAAAGTATTGCGTTCTGACAAGAGCTTAAGTTGACACCAATGGTTTAGGAACTAACACGACTTGTCACCAATAACTGAACAACAAAACCCATCCTTCGTCTTAATTAATTCAATACATCGTTAAATACGATTTTATTCCAGCGATTACACCAAGATGAACAGGATAAAATAAGTAAAACCATCGTGTTTTTATTCCTGGTTCCCCATTATGGAGGAGAATAAATAACGGTGCAATAACTCCAGCCAATTCGATAAAACCACCCCCAACGGCGACGTAAAGGATATGCAGTGAGATATAAACCAACCACCCTTTTAAATTCAACTCCCCCGGCTTAAAGTTTGACATTAGATAGACGATTGGCAGCGTAAAGAATCCTGCCTCGAAACGAGCGGCTATGGCAATCGTGGTAAACAATAAAACAATAGCCGCCTTAAGCAGACCATTATTAACCTGTTTAGCGAGTCGAATCGTCGTCACGCCAGCCGCCAGCACGAACAAAATATTCAGGGGAGGAGTTGCTGAGAAAATTAAAGAATAAACATGAGAATAAATCGGTTGTGAGACAACTCCCAGAAGGATAAGTCTAAATACATAATTCCAAATATTTGAAGTATAGTTTTCGCCTTGTGCCGCTAGCCAAGCAAAGAGAGGGAAGCTCAAACGCCCAATAGCAACCATAATCGTTGCTTCCGGGAAAAATACCCGTCCGACATGATCGATAAGCATCAGCAGACAGGCGATTAATTTAATGTGAAATGAATTTAGCAATTTTAATACTATGTCTTGGTTATACCAAATCTGGGTTAACTACCCCCTTGATAATTCAGTCCGCGCAGGCAACTTAGTTTGTGTGGTTCCGCGATTTTAATCGCCGTGGCTTTCCCGGTAGGAGTGGGTTTAGTACAGTTACCGGTTTTTTCCCAAACGTTATCGGTGAAACCCGCCCCGGAGAGAATTTATGCCGTGATCCACCCTAAGAGCGATGAAGGATGCTGGTTGAATTACCTAACCTGGTAGCTTAGCAAAACCAATCAGAATATAAATAGGAGAGTTTACATGGCTGATAATTATAAAGCAGAACGCACGGTTTCTGCGGTATTTAAAGAACAAGATCAAGTCGATGCCGCCATCCGACGCCTGGTGAATCGCGGCGTTCCCTCAGATCATATCTCGGTGATGGGTAAAAATTTTCAATCTCAAACCCGAATTACCGGATTTATTAGTAAGAAAGATGTTATTTTAGGCGGACTCAGAACCGGGGCAATTTTTGGCTCTTTATTTGGTTCGTTCTTAAGTCTGCTAACCGGTGTGGGTGTTTTATTGATTCCTTTTGTGGGTCCTGTGGTGTCAGCCGGTCCTTTGAGTGCCGTACTATTAGGGGCAGCTAGTGGTGCCCTCGCCGGTAGTGCTGGCGCGGGTTTAGTCTCGGTACTGGCTGCTTTAGGAATGCCAGAAGAAAAAGCGGCGATTTACCAAACACGCCTGCAAGCTGGTGAATTTCTGGTGATGGTAGAAGTTCCAGCGGGAAAATCGGGAGAATATCAACTTTTAATGCAAAGTGCAGGTGGGGAAGAAATCCATACCAGCGATATGACGCTACCTCGTCCCTGTCCCGGCAAATGTAACGATCCTAGCGATTTGTCTCCCGAAGTGCGATCGCATCTATCTGAAGACGCTCAGAAAACATTCATTGAGCGCTACAATAGCGTGTACGATGAGAGTCAAGACCCGCTCCAGGCAGAACAAGCCGCTTGGCAGACCATTCATCAGCAGTATGAAGAAGATGAAAATGGTGTGTGGTCAAAGCAAAAGGTGACAGCTTAAATTGGGTTTGTAGTTTGTAGTAAAGGATGCGAGCCTTTTATTCTGTGAGGGAACAGGTGTCAACCTAACCGACAACCTTGAGTAATGGTGCGTTACGATTCACTAACGCACCCTACAATTTGACTAAAATTGTGGACGAAATTTTACCGTTAAATGGGGCGCACAGACGTGCGCCCCTACGTTTTTTTCGGGTGTAAGGCTAATCCATTAAAATTCAATTCCCGGTTGCGCCTTAACTCCTTGTTCCCGAAATGGATGCTTCACTAGCGTCATTTCTGTAACCAAATCTGCCTGTTCAATTAATGCTTTCGGTGCGCCTCTTCCGGTTAAAATAACGTGAGACATTGCGGGCTTTTCCCCTAACCCTGCCAATACCTGCTCAACGCTTAAATATCCTAGTTTCAACGCCACATTAACTTCATCCAACAGCACTAAGCGAAACTCTGGGTTGTGGATAAACTCCAGCGCTTTTTCCCATGCGGCTTGAGCTTTAGTGATATCCCGTTCCCGATCTTGAGTTTCCCAGGTAAACCCCTCACCCATGGCGTGAAACTCCAACTGAGGCGTCTCCCCATTGGCGGCTTTTGTCCAATGCTCAAACGCCGCCTTCTCCGCCGGTTCCCAGGCTCCCTTGATAAACTGGATAATTGCTACCCGATAGCCATGACCGAGCGATCGCAAAACCATTCCTAGTGCGGCTGTCGTTTTCCCCTTGCCATTCCCCGTGTTTACAATAATTAACCCTTTCTCGGTTGACGCTTGAGCCAGACGTTGTTCCTGAACCTGTTTGCGTCGCTGCATTTTTTCGCGGTACTGCTCTGAGGTTAAACCAGAGGCTTTCTCAGATTCCTCAAATTCGCTAGATTCCCCGTAGGAACTGGTTTTCATCACCAATCACTCAAGACATAAGACTAAGAATTCATTACTAACTGTAACAGTTCTTGACAAAGTGACAAAATAAACCGGAACAGAATGATAAAATTCCTTAACTAGTTCGGCTCATAAAACCGGAAAACAAGCTGAATAGTCTTTTTTTTGCCCTGGGAACCAGGGCGACTACGCGGGTTCTCCGATGGAGGAGATAAAGGTTAGTTTTCTAACCAGAGACGCTGAGCAAAACCAAAGCATCTTTTTGGTGTGGCGGTATCGGCGAATGAGACGCGAAGCCTACAGGGTAATCGTTGATTGATTTAATGTAGGTAGTTCACATGCCCTATATCTTATACAAGATTGAGAGACAGTTATGGCAGAAGCAGAAAACATGCAAGAAACAGGACAGCCTACTCTATCTGGCAAACCGCCCATCTTCGGCGGTAGCACCGGCGGCTTGCTGACTAAAGCCCAAGTGGAAGAAAAATATGCGATTACTTGGACTAGCCCCAAAAAGCAAGTCTTTGAAATGCCCACGGGCGGTGCGGCGATCATGAATCAAGGGGAAAACCTGCTTTATCTATCTCGTAAAGAGCAATGTCTGGCTTTGGGCGCCCAATTGCGGACGCAATTTAAGCCCAAAATTGAAGACTATAAGATTTACCGGCTTTATCCCAATGGTGAAATTCAGTATCTGCACCCCGCAGATGGAGTCTTCCCCGAAAAAGTCAACGAAGGGCGTCCCTACGTCGGTAAGATTGACCGCAAGATCGGTAACAACCCAGAACCTGTTACCCTCAAGTTCAGCGGAAAGGCGACTTACGAGGTCTAGTTTCAGTAATCCGTTATCAGGCGAGTAGAATACCCATTCAGCACAGCTTGTTAGGGGGTTACTGACGGGTGCTGCACTGGTTAATCGGTTGCAGGTCTGTTAATTTGTTTGAAGGTTGGTGGTTCATCTGGGTGAACTGTTCAACCTTCAACAAAATTCGCCAGGATTCCCCCTCCTCGAAGCGAGTGAGCGTACCCTTCCCGAAGGCTTCGCCAACAGCTCACAAAGCGCAGGTGGGAGAGGAGCCGTCAGGTGAAGTGTAGCAGGGTGGAGTCGTTGAATTTTGTAATTGGGGAATGTTCCAGACGTAGCCTGCTACGTCTGGAACATCTCATCTTCCTTATCTCCCTCATCTTCCCTACCATTCATAATTCATCCAGTTGAAGCCTATGATATTACCAGAGTTTTCTCAATTTTGCGCCCTGTCTCAACAGGGTAATTTTGTACCCGTTTACCAAGAGTGGGT
Source organism: Coleofasciculus sp. G1-WW12-02 (assembly GCF_040219735.1). NCBI lineage: Bacteria > Bacillati > Cyanobacteriota > Cyanophyceae > Coleofasciculales > Coleofasciculaceae > Coleofasciculus > Coleofasciculus sp. G1-WW12-02. The sequence continues at coordinate 18,759 of NZ_JAVJRX010000141.1, forward strand.
GGCAGATTTAGAGACTCCGGTGTCGGCTTGGTATAAAGTCTGTACGGGTCAACCCTATAGTTTTCTCCTGGAATCGGTGGAAGGGGGAGAAAATGTGGGACGCTATAGTTTGTTAGGGTGTGATCCGCTATGGGTGTTGGTCGCACGGGGCGATCGCACGACGCAGATGCACAGGAATGGCACGGTGACGGAGTTTGAAGGTAATCCCTTTGAGGCTTTAACGGATTGCCTTAGCCCCTATCATCCGGTTAAATTGCCCCAATTACCACCGGGAATTGGTGGGTTGTTCGGGTTTTGGGGATATGAGTTGATTCGCTGGATTGAACCTAGAGTTCCAGTTTATTCTCCATCTGATCAAGATTTGCCGGATGGATTGTGGATGCAGGTGGATAACTTGATAGTTTTTGATCAGGTCAAACGCAAAATATGGGCGATCGCCTACGCGGATTTACGGGATGCTCAAGGGGACTTGGAATCCGCCTATCAGCAAGCCTGCGATCGCGTCCAGACATTGGTGGATAAGCTGCAACTCCCTTTATCGAGTCAGGATACGGTTTTGGAATGGACGCCGCCAGGAACTACCAAGCAGCCGTTAAGCTATACCAGCAACACCCAAAAGGAACAGTTTTGTGCCAATGTGGACAAAGCCAAAGACTATATTCGCGCCGGTGATATCTTCCAAGTTGTCCTCTCCCAACGGCTTTCGGCAAACTATCAAGGTGATCCCTTTGCCTTATACCGATCCCTGCGTCTGATTAATCCCTCGCCTTATATGGCGTATTTTAATTTTGGCGATTGGCAATTAATTGGGTCAAGTCCGGAAGTCATGGTTAAAGCTAGCCGATTACCCACGGGAAAACTACAAGCCACCCTGCGTCCCATCGCTGGTACCCGTCGCCGAGGTCAAACAATCCAGGAAGATGAAGCGTTGGCGCAAGAGTTACTGCAAGATCCCAAAGAAATTGCCGAACACGTTATGCTAGTGGATCTCGGTCGCAATGATTTAGGGCGCGTTTGTACGAGTGGGACGGTGAAAGTTGATGAAAAAATGGTTATCGAACGCTATTCCCATGTTATGCACATTGTCAGTAATGTGGTGGGAGAACTTGCCGAAAATAAAACGGCTTGGGATTTATTCAAAGCCTGCTTTCCCGCCGGAACCGTCAGTGGTGCACCGAAAATTCGGGCGATGGAAATTATTCACGAATTAGAACCGGAACGGCGGAGTGCTTATTCTGGGGTCTATGGCTGGTATGATTTTGAAGGGCAGCTCAATAGCGCGATCGCGATTCGCACTATGGTGGTTCGTCCTCATACATCTAGCACACATACAGTATCTGTGCAAGCCGGTGCTGGTTTAGTCGCCGATTCTAACCCGGAAAAAGAATACGAAGAAACTTTAAATAAAGCCAGAGGATTATTAGAAGCCATTCGTTGCTTACAAACAACCGACAAACGTCAACAGTCATAAGTCATCAGTCTTAGGGTAGGACTTCCTTTTGCCACTCACTCACACAGGCTTGTCACTGATAATTTATCAAAATCACCGATTGTCAAAGACTAGGATAAGGCGGTAGAAATAACAACCTGCTGAAAACTTGTCTCCCTTGTCCCCTAAGAGTGGGTTAAAATTTTCTGTGCCCCCTGCACTAGGATGAGGTTACAAAGGAGGCAAAATCAGCTTATACTGGTGGGAAAGTCTGGTTGATACGGTCTAGATAGTATAACTTGAGAGAGAACCTGTAATACAACTTGAGAGAGAAATTTCAGATTTATTTTTGAGTTATAACTATAGTAGTACAGTACAGCGTAAATTGAACACCCATTCAAAAAAACTGTAAACTAGCCAGTGAAAACAGGCGTGTGACTTATGACTTCCAAGGTAGGGGCACTAAACTTAAGCGGGAAGTTAAATTAGGGGTCTTGCCAATTGGATTAAAAAGATTGCCTGCTCAACTATGAGCATTAAAAAGTCTTATATCCGGTTGATTCCCAAATCATCTGTAATAAATAAATGTGTAATAAATAGCTGTACTATTCTAGGTGAAAAAATACTTTGAGGTGAATGACATGCAGAATAAGCAAGCTGATAATTTTTATTTGAGCCAGTCTTCAATATCTTTGCAACAGATCAATACAGAACAACCATCACAATATCCATTTCGGACAAACCCCGGAGAAGGCAACTCTTCAGCCTTTGAGGAAAACGGAGGTTTATTATTTATGCCCCTGAGCTTGATGGTAATGGCTTGGGTTGTCTTAATTTTATTACGATCAAATTTATTAAAATCATTCAGAAATCGATTAACGCCCATCAAAGGTTTACATCAAGTCCCCTGCTTAAATTGCAAATATTTTAAAAATGATCCGTATCTGAAATGTGCTGTAAATCCCTGTGCAGTATTAACAGCAGAAGCTACAGATTGTTCTGACTATTGCCCAAAAGATAGCGAATAATTGTCTTTCGGAATCCCTTAGAGCGTCGGTTGGTTTAACCCCAGTTAGCGACTAAAATGAAGGAATCAGTCATAAAAATATTTTTGTAGCTTCTGTTACAGTTTTTTGTAAATTCTAGTATAACTTTTGATTGTACCGACTGATGTTTGAGAAAGCAGAAGGCTCCAGGAAAAAGAAAGTCAACGCCGATCCTCCTTTCTGATAAACTGACCTTGGAAGTCTGCCCGGAACATGCCAATGTCAACGATGTGGACAGAGATAGCTGCCCAGATTAGCAACATCACAGGCAAACCCTTTGAAGTCGTCAACCGCCGCCCGGTGAGTGGCGGCTGCATTAATCAGGGTTGTGCGCTAATCGGTGACAATGCTACATATTTTGTCAAGATTAACCAAGCCTCTCAAGTGAGTATGTTTGAAGCAGAGGCGTTGGGGTTAAAGCAAATGCTTCAAACCCATACCATTAGAGTCCCGCAACCGATCGCGTGCGGTGTCGCGGTAGATTCAGCATACATTGTCCTCGAGTGGCTGGAATTTGGCAGTGGGAATAACGAATCCTGGGTGGAAATGGGACGCCAGCTAGCGGCGATGCATCAGGCGACTCCTCCCCAAGGGAAACAAGGGCGCTTTGGTTGGAACCAAAACAACACCATTGGTTCAACACCACAAATTAACGATTGGATGGACGATTGGGCAGAGTTTTTTGCCGAACATCGATTAGGATATCAATTCAAACTAGCACGGCGTCGCGGGGGACATTTTCCGGGGCAAGATAAATTATTGATGAAAGTTCCCCAATTGTTGGATCATCAGCCAAAACCTTCTCTGATTCACGGGGATTTATGGGGGGGGAATGCCGCTGTTACCAAGTCAGGGGAACCTGTAGTGTTAGATCCGGCGACTTATGTAGGCGATCGCGAAGCGGATATTGCCATGACAGAATTGTTTGGTGGCTTTCCTGCGGCGTTCTATCGGGGGTATAACCAAGTGTGGCAGTTAGATTCGGGGTATAAGCAGCGCAAAACCCTGTATAACTTGTACCATATTCTCAATCACTTTAATCTCTTTGGCGGTGGGTATGGATCACAAGCCAATCGGATGATTGAGCAAATTATCGGCTAAAGTTTGGGTTAGGTGGATAAACGCGAGTAGAGACGTTACCTGCAACGTCTCTACAGCTCCCCTAAGTGCCGCTGCACCTCTTATTTTGTCTTCGTTTGCCCTTTGGCTTGTTCTAAGGCAATTTCTTTGAGCGCTTGATAAGAATTGGAATTTGAGGTTCCTTCAATTGCCTTAACCGCTAAATCTTGAACCTGTTTCAGAGCCCCATCTAGTTGCTTGGAGAGGTTTTGAATGCGGACTTGCTGACTTTCAATGGTTTGTTGTAGTGATTGAATCCGTAGATCATAGAAGCGCTTTTGTCCATCAATTTCTAACTGTTGTAAATCTGCCTTAACTTTTACTTGATTATTCGCGATCGCCTTTCCTTGTTCTTTGGCTTTCTTCACCGCCGCTTCTTTTTCTTGATCAAAGGCGTCTACCTTAGATTTTAACTCGTCAAACTTCTGCTCCTGTTGTGCGATCGCCTTTTCTCGCTCCTCCCACTGCTGCTGTTGCGCTTGATGGGTTTCTTCCAGTTCCTTGTACAGGACTTTCTGTTGCTGTTCGTAAGCGTCTTGATCTAAATTGCGGCGCAATTCTAAATCATACTTGTACTCTTGATCCTCCCGTTGATGACTTCTTTCATGATCTTCATTCCGTTCTTTAATTGCCTGTTGATGCTCATCCTGCTCTTTTTGCCAAGCTTGCCGCAAATCTTGAATTTCTTGCTCTAAAGCTTCTCGTTGTTGACTGAGTTCTGCTTCAAATGCTTTGGAGTTTTCCTGGTAAGTTTCAATTAAATCATCCAGGGTATCTTCTTCAATTTCGATTTCGTCTAAATCATATAAGGCTTCAAGCTGTTGACTTTCTTCAGCAACCGCTTGTCGTAGTTCTTGTAGATTCGCGGCTTCCGAGGTGAGTTTTTCGGATAACTTACTAACAGCACTCCCAAATCCCAATTGCAGTTCAACCAAGCTATTTATTGTCGCCGTCATTTTATCAGAAGCGGCGGATATCTTTTTGCTAAGGATTCCAGGAGGCTGATCATTTGAGGACGCACTGTTATCTTTAACCTCCTTCTGAAGCTGTTTCAGTTTCCCTTCTAATTCTTTCCGCTCTTTCCATAATTCTTCATAAGATTCGAGAATTTCAGCTTTGGTATTTTTGCTATTGGGTTTGCTTGCCATAATTTTTACCTGGGGTATTCTGATTCCTGTTCGAGTGTCGCTGGGTGGAATTACAGTGCGTGCAGAAGTCAAGAATTAGATGATTTGCGCTTTTATAGCCTAACAAATGACCAATGCTTAATGACGATTTACACCATTAAAATGAATGACAATAACTTAATTAGCCTTTGGTTTTTTCGGCGTTATTAGCATTAGATGAACTATCAAACGCTCTCATCGCTAACGCCTGAGATTGCTTGAGGCTATCTTGTAACTGAGCATAGAGTTGATTAATTTCTTCAGTCTGTTTTTGAATGGTTTCTTCTAGAGATTGAACCTTGAATTCATAACTTTGCTTGGCGGATTCCCACTCTTTCTCCAGTAACTCCGCTTTGACTTTGGCGTCTTGGTGAACGTCTTTAATCGCCTCTTCCCTGGCTGTTTTTACAGACTCGTCTAAGTCTTTGGGGAAGTTATCTACTTTTTGCTGATACTCTTTAAATAGAGGCTGACGCTCTTGCAGAATCTTTTCCCGTTCTGACCATTGTTTTTCCTTTTCTTGATTGGCTTCGCGCAGTTCTCGTTCTTGATTTCGTTTTAAGCTTTCATACTCATCGACTTCAATTTTGCGCTGACGTTCTAGTTTGTAGGTATAGTCAGATTCTTGCTGTTGTCGCTCTTTGGCTAAAGATTCATTTTCTTCCTGAACCTTCTGCTCAAATTCTGTCTGTTCTTTTTGCCATGATTTGTGTTTGTCAGCTTTATCTTTCTCGATCGCCTGACGCTGTTCTGTCGTCGTTTGTTCGAGTCGCTTCAGGTTTTCCTGGTGTTCTTGGGTCAGGATATGCAAGGCGTCAGCGACAACGCGAATTTGCTGCAAGTATTGTAATTGCTGAGTTTCTACCTCAATGGCTAACTTAAGTTCGTCACGTTTGGCGGATTCGGTAGTTAATTTTTCTGAGAGTTCGTTAATAATTGTGCCAAAGTCTAATTGTAAATCCGCTAGTCCTTTGACAATACTATCGACGGTGTAAGTTGAGGCGACTTCTAGAACCTGTTGGTTTTTCTGTTTTTCGGCTTCTTCTTCTTTGGTGGCAATTTTGGAGTCAATGGTTTTTCGTTGGCTCAGGATTTGCTCAAAGGCTTTAAAAATTTGGTCTTTACTGTCTTTGGTTGCAACCACAATTGTTCTCCTTATCCTGAATAACTTAAATCAATCGGCGATCTCATGTTCCCCAGCTTAGTCTCCAGGGACTGGGTGTGGATGTGATCGGCGCGTCTATGGCTGTTCACTCGCGCTCAGCCATTTAGTACATTTGTACTATAAATACTATACTCAGATTCTTCTACGACTGTCAAGTCCAGCAAGCAGCGCTAAGACAGCGTAGATGAGAGGTATATCGAGAATTTGCCGAAATTTAACAGATAAGCGTTAATTTTGCTCTATCAATTCCCTGAGGTGTTACAGCAGACAAGCTGAAAGCCGGATTTTACCGTTACTCATTCACACAAACCAATCCATCGGGCGAGGAAGGTGGTTTCGTCAAATGTTAAGAATGTTAAATAGAAAGAGATGACTCCGAAGAAAGACGTTTGCTCAAGGGGATTGGGTGAAGCTTATGAGCAGAGGCTTGTGGGTCTTTTGTCAAAAGATAGCTCCGCTTCGCTAACACCCCGACAAACGCCAGATGTGTTTCTTCCATCCAGAACGGATGCGGTTGCGTTCGTGGGAGGTTCTTAACAACGTTTCAATCAGGATACTCAAGGCATGAAAATCTTCATAACCATGGAAGCGCAACAACGCCGGAATCTACTCACTCTATTTGCTGCGGGTCTCCTGTTTTGGTCAAGTTTAGCTTCGATGCTACCCGCATTACCCCCTTACATTGAAGATATGGGGGGAACGACACAGCAAGTCGGGATAGTGATGGGCAGCTTTGCCATCGGCTTATTGGTGTTTCGACAAAGTTTGGGACATTTGGCTGATCACCATAGCCGTAAACTGGTGTTGCTGATTGGTACGATTGTGGTGGCGATCGCACCATTAGGTTATCTGTTCGCGGATTCTATTGCTTGGTTAATCGCAATCCGGGTCTTTCATGGGGTTAGTTTAGCGGCGTTTACGACGGGCTATATCGCTTTGGTGACTGATTTGTCACCCGTGGGTCAACGGGGAGAGTTAATTGGCTATATGAGTCTGGTAACACCCTTGGGTATGGCATTAGGTCCAGCCTTGGGCGGATTACTTGAGGCTCAAGCCGGTTACAATGCTTTTTTTCTATTTTCCGGGGGGCTGGGTTTATGCGGATTTGTTTGTGCCACTCAGGTGAGGGAACCTCAGCGAGTCCAGGGAGCACAACAGAAAACGGCTAAACTGACCTTCAAAGGATTTTGGCAGTTATTAGCGAGTCCCCGTCTGCGGATTCCCGCCGTGGTGTTGCTGTTGGCTGGGTTGGCGTTTGGTGGGGTAAGTACCTTTTCGGCGTTGTATATCCGAGCAACGAATGTCGATTTAAATGCGGGCTGGTTTTTCACGGCGACGGCGATAGGGAGTTTCGGGATGCGTTTAATCGTGGGTCGGGCGTCTGATCATTACGGGCGAGGTGTGTTTATTACGGGAAGTCTGATTTGTTATGGAGTTGCCTTAACCCTATTTTCTCAAGCGCAAACGCCACAAGCCTTTTTGTTGATTGGTCTGATTCAAGGGTCAGGGGCTGGTGTGTTATTACCGTTGATGATCGCCTTAATTTCCGATCGCTCCGGTGCCCATGAACGTGGGCGTGTGTTCTCGGCTTGTATTGCGGGGTTTGATTTAGGGATTGCGATCGCAGGACCGGTTGGCGGTACCATAGCTCAACCTCTGGGCTATCCTGGCATTTTTCTGTGCGCGGCGGGTTTGATTGTCTTAGCCGTGATTATTTTTACCACTCAATCGAGCAAAACCTTATCTCATTCTCTCCGATTTGCTCTAGGGCGGGAGCGAGATATTTATGTTTATCGGGAGGTTGAGTCCTAAGTCCTAGTTGCATTCACTGACAAAGATAAGTTAAATGTCGATAAAATAGAAAGCCATTAGCAAATGTAGCAATGACTCCATCTCCTTCAGACTATGATCCGCAGTTACTTAAGAGCGATTTAGCGGCACTCATTGATCGACTGCCAAATTCGACTTATGAAAAATGGATTCAACGTGCCTTAGGTGTAGTCATTCGACTGACTGAGGAGGAAATTGAGCGCCTGGACTGGAAAATCCTCGCGGCGACGTTAGAGGATATGGAATCTGCTTTTCAAGTTTTCTATCCCTATCGTCACGTCCGCAAGGTCACGATTTTTGGTTCAGCACGGATTGATCCCCAGACACCTGAATATAAACTCGCAGCCGAGTTCGCCCGCTATTTAACCCAGCACGGTTTTATGGTCATGACAGGCGCTGGGGGTGGGATTATGGAGGCAGGGCATTTAGGCGCTGGCGCTAAAAATTCCTTTGGGTTAAATATTCAGCTTCCCTTTGAGGAAACGAATCCTTTTATTAAGGGAGATCCTAAACTCATTCGGTTTAAATATTTCTTTACCCGCAAACTATTTTTCCTTAAAGAAAGTGACGCGATCGCACTTTTTCCCGGTGGCTTTGGTACGCAGGATGAAGCCTTTGAATGTTTAACCCTATGTCAGACAGGACGATTAGAACCGGTGCCCTTGGTCTTGATTGATCGTCCCGGCGGTACGTACTGGAAGGATTGGGATGCCTATATTCGCAAGCATTTAATTCAACGAGGGTTGATCAGCCCGGAAGATACTAGCCTTTATACAGTTACCGATAATCTGGAGGTGGCTTACGAGGCGATTCATCTGTTTTACAGTGTGTATCACTCCAGTCGTTATGTCGGCAATCGGTTCGTAATGCGTCTTAAATCGGAGTTGTCCGATGCTGATGTTGAACGGCTTAATGCTGAGTTTAGTGACATTGTAGTCAATGGTCAAATTGAAAAAAGCAAGGCTTTACCCGCAGAACTCCCCGATGAAACGGCGAATCTGCCCCGCTTAATTTTTTACTTTAACCGCAAAGATTCTGGGCGTCTCTATCAACTGATAGCTAGGATTAGTCAAATGGCGGCTGCATCCCCAGAAACGACTCATCCTGAGCGTAAATAAAGGGATTGGAGAAGTGCGAGAGTTTTGAGTTTTGATCCAACGCCCTTGCTAGTCGGAGGCGTGTGAATGTTCCAGACGTGATGACAGAAGCGTCTGAGTGTTGACCCTTTGCTGCACTCAAGGGAACCTGGTTTGTCGGGGCTCTTTTCACTACTATCGTTTTTGAACTAACCCAGATGTGACTAAACCCGCCCAGACTGATCCAACTCCCCCAGCTAAGAGACGTAGCATGCTACGTCTCTACATTGCTCCCCCTGCTCCCCTTCTTCTGGAAACAGATAAGGGGAGGGAGAAGAATTCACCCAAAGAAAATTATATTTTTCATTATAAAAATAATTGTATTTATTATTATTTAACATAATATATTTCTTTCATTTTTCCTCTATGAATCTTTAAATTAACTTCATTAAAGCCTGATGACAATTCATATTTAGCTTGCCACAATAGTCATTAGTGGTACCTACCGATAACGCTACAAGAATACAAAAGCGATACTGATTGTAGCCGCAAATTCATGATCTAGGAACAAGAAACCGTCTTGTTTTCGGTCAATGCGCTCAATAATAGGAGTTAAAGAATGACTTTTGCTGTTGATTTTGATGTTACCAATAACTGGGGAAGTGGCTTTACCGCGAATCTTTCAATTGCTAACAATAGCTCCAGCAAAGTAAATGGCTGGACTTTGGAGTTTGAAGCTCCCTTTGAAATTACCAATATCTGGGATGCGGAAATTGTTAGCAAAGAAGGCAACCGTTATACAATCCGCAACCTCAGCTATAACGGCACTCTGGCGGCTGACGGTAGTCTTTCTATCGGTTTCAACGGTAGCGGTACGAGTGCTGAACCAACTGGCTACAGTCTCAATGGAGAACCCCTTGGCACCTCCCCGTCAATACCCACTCTCTCTGTTAATGATGTAACCGTTACTGAAGGTGACACAGGTACTGTTTCGGCTGACTTTGTGGTTAACCTGTCTGAAGCGAGTGACCAACCTGTAACGGTTGAATACAGTACCGCCAATGGCACAGCGACGGCGGGTTCTGACTACACCGCCAAATCTGGCATAATCACGTTTGCGGCTGGAGAAACCTCTAAGATTATCAATGTGCCTGTAACTGGGGACACGAGGGTAGAGAGCAATGAAACCTTCAGATTTAACCTCTCCAATGCCAGCAACGCGACGATTGCTGATGCTCAAGGGGTGGGTACGATTCGCAATGATGACTCCAGCACTCCCCCAGCTAATACCTCCATCCGGATTCAAGCGGAAGACTATGTTAGTTTCTTCGATAAAAGCGCTGGTAATACAGGGGGAGGCTATCGTTCCGATAATGTTGATATCCAAGCCACTACAGATGTCGGTGGCGGCTATAATGTTGGCTGGATTCAGCAAGGGGAATGGCTAACCTACGATGTCAACGTTCCCACAGCCGGAACCTACGACATTGTTGCTCGTGTTGCCTCAGCGTCGTCAGGTACGCGCAGCTTAAAGGTTTCGGTTGAAGGTCAAAGCAAAACCCTAAGCTTTGGCGGAACAGGTGGCTGGCAATCTTGGCAGAATGTGACGGCTCAAGGTGTGAACCTCTCCGCAGGTAGCCAACAATTGCGCCTGGATATGCTTTCCGACTCGTTCAATGTTAACTACATTGAATTAGTTCCTAGAACCAGTTCACCCACGCAGCCAACCCTTTCGATTAATGATGTCAGCATCACTGAAGGCAATACTGGCACTAAAAACGCCACCTTTACCGTCAACCTCTCCGCCGCGAGTACTCAAACCGTCAGTGTGAATTACGCCACGGCGAATGACACAGCCATTGCTGGGTCTGACTATACCGCTAAATCCGGTACATTGAGTTTCACTCCTGGACAAACCAGTAAGACGTTTACCGTACCGATTATCGGTGACACCCTGGATGAGGTGAATGAAAGGTTTAAAGTAAACCTCTCCCAAGCCACCAACGCGACGATTGCGGATTCTCAAGGTGTCGGCACAATTGTCGATAATGATGATTCTGCCCCAGTACTGTCACAGTTATCTATCAATGATGTCAGCATCACCGAAGGCGATAGTGGCACGAAAAACGCCACCTTTACCGTCAACCTCTCCGCCGCGAGTACTCAAACCGTCAGTGTGAATTACGCCACGGCGAATGACACAGCCATTGCTGGGTCTGACTATACGGCTAAATCCGGTACATTGAGTTTCACCCCTGGGCAAACCAGTAAGACGTTTACCGTACCCATCTTGGGTGATACAACGGTAGAGGGCAATGAAACCTTTAAAGTGAATCTCTCCCAAGCCACCAACGCCACGATTGGGGACGCTCAAGGGGTAGGCACTATTACCAATGATGATGTATCCCAACCCCCTCCTCAGCAAGGGGCTTTTAATTATGGAGAGGCACTTCAAAAGTCCATCCTCTTCTACTATGCTCAACGCTCTGGTGACCTACCCGATACCAATCCTATCCCCTGGCGCGGCGATTCTGCCTTAAACGATGGCTCAGGTGTGGGGCGTAACCTCACAGGCGGTTACTACGACGCGGGGGACCACGTTAAGTTCGGCTTACCAGGAGCTGCTTCAATAACAATGCTGGGTTGGGGCGCGATTGAATACCAGGATGCTTATCAGCAAAGTGGACAATTTGAAGAAATTCTAGACTCGATTAAGTGGGGTACCGATTACATCCTCAAAGCCCACGTCACCGATAGCCAAGGCACTAAAGAGTTTTTCGGACAAGTGGGAGACGGTAACATCGACCATGCTTACTGGGGCGCTCCGGAAAACATGACCATGGAACGACCCGCCTATAAAATCGACCGCTCCAATCCTGGGTCTGATTTAGCAGGGGAAGCGGCGGCGTCTCTGGCGGCGGCTTCGATTGTCTTCCGAGATGTAGACAAAGCCTACGCGGATAAACTGCTCCAGAACGCGAAACAACTCTACGATTTTGCCGACCAATATCGCGGCACGTATACTGACGCGATTCCCGATGCGGGTCAATTCTACAATTCCTTCAGTGGTTTCCAAGACGAGTTAGTTTGGGGTGCGACTTGGCTGCACAAAGCAACTGAAGCGACGGGTAGTACGGATAAGACATATCTCAACAAAGCCGAAAGTTTATACCAGGGAATTGGTCCGGGGTGGACGCAATCGTGGGATGACAAATCTTATGGTGCGGCTATCTTGTTAGCTCAAGAAACTGGGAAATCTGCCTATAAGAGTGATGTGGAAGGCTGGTTAAACTCCTGGCTTCCTGGCGGTAGCACCCCAACCTATACCTCCGGTGGACTCGCATGGCTGAGTCAGTGGGGTTCTCTGCGCTACAGCGCCAATACCTCATTCTTGGCTGGCGTCTACGCGGATACGGTGAATGACCCCAACGGGAAATACTCTGATTTTGCTGAGGGGCAAATTGACTACATTCTCGGCGATAATCCCCGCGACTTTAGCTATATGGTTGGTTTTGGTGAGGACTATGCGCTCAACCCTCACCACCGTGCCGCTTCTGGAGTGACGAATATTAGCGATTCTCGCGATAATCAGCACACTCTCTACGGAGCGCTGGTTGGGGGTCCAGCTTCAGCCAATGATTTTGATTATGTTGATGAGCGCACGGACTTCATTCGGAATGAAGTGGCGATGGACTACAATGCTGGCTTAACCGGGGCATTGGCTAGAATGTATGGGGAATTAGGCGGACAAGCACTCGATAGTATTTCGGGACTCAACCTCGATAAGTTGAATGCGTTGACCGTTGCGGATGTAGTCGCTTCTTAGAGAAGGGAAAGCTGGATAGCTGAGAAATTATCCTGCTGCCAATTTGGTTTGATTAGAAGCAATTAGTGGGGGTATTTTACTACAAAGGATGTTTCAAGTATAGCAACCGCCATAGCGGTTAGGACACATCATTTAGTTCCAGACGTTGCCTGCAACGTCTGGAACAACAGTTCGGAAAGTCCTAATCGATGTGTCTACGGTTTTGTCCATTCTCCGATTGTTTGCTCAAAAGCCTTGTTCAAAATGGACTGAACTATTCCCTAGGGCAAGGTGCAAAATATAATGAATGCATAAGGTTTCCCTTTGTATCTGTGCAATCGGGCAGATATTTTATGGCACAATTAGGCGTTATTATACCATTGTCTACAGAAAATTAAGGAAATAAATCCCAAAACTGTATTGGGTTAAGTTAGCGATGACAACAATTGGATTTAAACGCCTGCGTCTGAACTCTCATGCTCAGATTAAACGCTTGATTGATTTTCACGAGCAACGAATGAGGCAATTATCAAAAACGGTCGATAAAAAATATACCTGTCGATATTATGCTAACTCAGCGTTTTTGCTTTGTGCTGTGAACCCTCTTGGTTCCTGCGAACCCTGTCAAGATTATGAACCGGATGTGACTTTCGACTAGAGACTCATCCGATAAAAATTTATCAATGGATAATTAATAATTGATAATTGACAAGGGTAGGGGTTTGGTAACCAAACCCCTACGGTCGCTACGAATTTAGCTTATGCCAAAACCCAGTTGACCAGCGTGCGAACTGGAAAACCCGTAGCCCCGGCATTATTGCAACCGTCTTCTTTATCTGCCCACACCGGACCTGCAATATCTAAATGCGCCCAAGAGGTCTGTTTAACAAACTGCTTTAAAAATAGAGCCGCCGTGATTGAACCACCAGCACGAGGACCGGTGTTTTTCATGTCAGCAATCGGTGACTTCATTCCCTCAAAATATTTCTCTTCCATCGGCATCTGCCAGAATTTTTCGCCTGCTTTTTCCGATGCTGTTTTGAGTTGAGCCGCGAGGGTGTCATCGGTTGTCCAAAGTCCACCAATATCATTGCCGAGAGCCACGACACAAGCCCCGGTGAGGGTGGCTAAATCCACGATCGCGTCCACCTCTAGCTTTTCGGCAAACACCAGAGCATCAGCGAGAGTCAGCCGCCCTTCGGCGTCGGTATTATTCACTTCAATGGTTTTGCCATTGGACGCGGTGAGGATATCACCAGGATGCAGTGCATGACCACTGATCATATTCTCCGTCGCCGCACTAATAAAGTGAACCTCGACATCCGGCTTTAATTCACCAATGGCTTTGGCTGCACCTAAGGTAGCACCCGCCCCTCCCATATCCATTTTCATGTTTTCGATGCCGCTACCTGAGACTTTCAGGTTCAAGCCACCGGAATCAAAGGTTAATCCTTTGCCCACAATCGCCACTTTTCGACGCGGTGTCCCTTCTGGTTTGTAGGTGAGATGAATAAACTTGGGTGGCATTTCTGAGGCTTGCGCCACGCCCAAAAACGCGCCCATGCCCAACTTTTCGCATTCTTCTCGCTCTAATATTTCTAGCGTCATGCCATAAGCGGAGGCAATATCCTGTGCCGTCTGTGCCAACGTCATTGGTGTTAAAGAATTAGGAGGGGCGGCGACTAACTCTCGTGCTAAGATTACGCCTTCACCAATCGCATTGGCTTGGTTAATTGCATCTTGGACATCACCGAGTCCGAGTAATTCAACCTGTTCTAGTTTCGCACCCTTATCTTCAGGTTCCGACTTAAAGCGATTATCGACATGCAGTGCTAGAGTAATCCCTTCCGTTATTGCTTGAGCGCTGAGGGCAGCATCATTATTCGCCGCAGGTAGACTAATACCCAGGGTTTTGCTCTTTTGCTGCTTTGCCATCCGCGCGATCGCAGCCGCTGTTCGGCGTAAACTATCTACCGTTAGGGCATCAGATTTTCCCAGCCCAACTAAAATAACTTTGCGAACTGAGCTACCGGCACCCACACGAGTTACAGCACTATTGCCAACGCTTCCCTTAAATTCGCTTTCCTCAATCAGTTCCTTAAGCGTACCTGAGAGTTTCTGATCAAGCTGGGCTAAATCGCCCGTTAACTCCACAGCATCTTCAAAGAATCCCAGTGCTAGGGCATCACCAGTCCAATCTACCCGTGGTGTATCCGTTGCTCGAATTTCCATTCCTGCGTTCTGTCTCTTATCTTTTACCTCATCTTTAGTATTGCATTTTTGACATCCTTACCGCCCTGTAAGTGCGATGATTCCTCACCACGCCACCTTTCTAAGGGTGGTCGCTGAATGGGGGTCATTCGTCATTCGTCATTTGTTAGGGAACAGGGAATAGGGAATAGGGAATAGGGTAATGGACTATAGAAATTTTGTCTCCCAGCTTCCCCAGCTCCCTCTGCTCCCCCAGCTCCCTCTGCTCCCTCTGCTCCCCCAGCTCCCCCAGCTCCTGATAACTGATAACTGATAACTGCTCACTGATAACTGATAACTGCTCACTGATAACTG
>NZ_JAVJRX010000142.1:0-20986 GCF_040219735.1 Coleofasciculus sp. G1-WW12-02
CGTAGAAAACACCTTGTTTGAAGATGGTGAAGGGTCAAATACCTTCCGGGCGTTTAACCCCACCCAAGCCGAAGAAACCTATTCAATGGTAACGGCGAACCGTTTCTGGTCTCAGATTTTCGGGATTGCGTTTTCCAACAAACGCTGGCTGCACTTCTTCATGCTGTTTGTCCCCGTGACAGGCTTGTGGATGAGTTCAGTGGGTGTGATTGGCTTAGCCGTGAACCTGCGTGCCTATGACTTCGTGTCCCAGGAAATCCGGGCGGCGGAAGACCCCGAATTTGAGACATTCTACACTAAGAACATTCTCCTGAATGAAGGAGTCCGGGCTTGGCTGGCGCCTCAAGACCAACCACACCAGAAGTTTGTATTCCCTGAGGAAGTTCTACCTCGCGGTAACGCTCTCTAATGAGTTGGACTTAGCTATCAGCTTTTCTCCCCTACCCGAAGGTAGGGGAATTTTTTTCTGTTCATGGTTCATGGTTGAGGCGGGTTGAGTTGCATCTGGGTCAAAAAGAAACGATAGTAGTGAAACCCACCCCTACATTCGGAAAAACTTTCCCGCCTCCCCCTTGCAAAATCAAAAGGGTGTGTTATTCTAATTAAAGGTGAAGAAACACCTGATGACTGACGGATTTAAAAAAACCGTACAGGGATTAAGGAGGTGATGCCCATGAGCGATAGTAGTAAATGCATGGGTCATCTGATTGGAGTTAGCCGGCTGTGCGTCGGAGCTGTTCTCTAACAGCTAGCTCAGTTCTCTTCGGAGAACTCATTTATTGAGCAACTGGGCTGGTTAAGGAGTTCCTTCCGGCAGTCTGGTTTCAATCAGAAGACCCGCTAGACCGCTCTCACACTAAGTACTATAGATTTTATCTGATGATTTTATCTACGTACTTCTCGTGAGAGCGGATAGTTTTTGGGAATTTTTTAACTGAAGTTGATCGCCCGAGAAAGAGTATGGCTGAGTTACTCAGTGACGCAGCAGAAATTCAACGGTTTCGCGAAAGTCCCCACTCGATGACTTCAGGCTACTGAAAACCCAGACCTCCGCGATAGCAGGTCTGAGTAGTTTATCCTATAGGACGCGAGTGCGCGTTCAGCTTTCCGATGCTATTGGTGGCGTTTGTCAATAAGATTGTTGAACCAGCAGAAGCGGCTGGACATCATCCCGATTTAGCGATTTCGTATAACAAAGTGACGATTAGCCTAACCACCCATGATGCTGGAGGTTTGACAGCTAACGATTTTGAGATGGCTCAAACGCTGTCCAAGTTAAGTGCATAGCTGTAAAAGGCTGATAAGGCAAGGGCTTAAGTACCAGTTTATAAAGCTTGACATCTAGGACGGCTTGTGTAGTACAAGCTGTCTATTTAGTTATATAATTGGCAGTATTAGCCAAAAGCTTAGCGATTGAGCGATTGGCAGATGGAGAAGAGTTCCCAGACGAACCTGAAAATAAAATAAAATATACCATCTACCATATAGACGATGTACCATAGTGCGAGAAGGGCAATCTAATTCTTTCTGTAAAGGTGTGAGGACAGAAGATGTCGAAATTACTGTGGAAGTCTCTACTTATTAGCCCAGCGGTATTAGGTGTAACCTTAGTTGCATCTACGGTGGGAGTCCGTGCAGCAGATAGCGCCAATTTGCCTATTGCTGACACTCAAACAGCGACGCCAGAAGTTCAGTTTGATGGTGTGGCTGATATTAAGGTCTCAGAGGAAATTGCGGTCAATCCGGAACAGTTAACTCCAGCAAGTCTAGGGGTGAAGCCAGAGGCACAACCCAGCCTAGCTCAAGCTGTACCGGCTACACCCAATAATGATGCTGAGATTTTAAATCAAATCAATGACTACAGCAGCGAAGGTGGAAACTCCAGCGGACAAGTGACCAGTGTAGGTCAGTTACGTGATGTTTCTCCGGGAGACTGGGCGTATGAAGCGCTACGTAGCCTAGTTGAACGCTACGGCTGTATTGCAGGGTATCCAGATGGTACATTTCGTGGAAATCGGGCGCTGACTCGTTACGAATTTGCCGCTGGTTTGAATTCTTGTTTGAACCAAATTGAGCGTTTGATTGGTACGGGTGGTTTTGATGATACTGAGCTAGTAACCCTGCGGCGGTTAATTCAGGAATTTGAAGCAGAACTGGCGACCCTAGGGGCGCGAGTTGATAATCTGGAAGGTCGTGTAGCGTTCTTGGAAGATAATCAGTTTTCCACGACGACCAAGTTAAGGGGTGAAGTGATTTTTGCCCTCACTGATTCGTTTGGTGGTTTCGATTTTGGCTTCGATGACGGTATCAATATTGTGGAAGAGGATGACACGAACACTATCCTTGGCGGCAGGGTTCGTTTAGAATTTAACACTAGCTTTACTGGTCAAGATCGATTAGTCACTCGCTTGGCGGCTAACAACTTAGACGCTTTTCGTCCTACCCGTTCCGTTTCAACGTCTAGTGGTGAGACTTTTAATGTTCAGACAGGCGAGGCGTTCCAAACCTTCAATATTGGACCGGGAAACAATAATGATGTCTTCGTAGACTGGTTAGCTTATTACTTCCCCTTCGGCAGCTCAAAAGTCTACATAGCAGGTGCGGGAGGAATTCATAGCGACTACGCTCCCACGCTAAATCCTTTCTTTGAAGACTATGACGGCGGGAACGGCGCACTGTCCACGTTTGCTTCTGAAAACCCCATCTATCGTATCGGTGGTGGTGCAGGTGCAGCACTTAGCTTGGGTGTTGGTCCTTTAGAGAGGGTTTTAGGTCCGAGTACCCTGACGGTTGGCTACTTAGCTTCCGATGCTGCAAATCCAGGAGAAGACGAGGGTTTATTAACTGGGGAATATGCGGCTCTAGCCCAGCTCAATTTCAACATCGGTGACCGGATTGGCATTGGTGCAACCTATGTCCATGCTTATCACGGTGCCGGCGGTGATATTTTTGACTTGGGTGCTGGGCGTGCTACTGGCGAGGGTGCAGTTGTAGGTACGTATTTGGCTAATAACCCTAGTGAGGTAGCAGCAATCCTGAATCCAGGGTTAGATGTAACTCCGACGGTCACCAATTCCTACGGTATAGAACTGGCTTTGCGTCTGAGTGAAAATATTTCCATCAGCGGTTTTGGTACGTTTACAGACGCCATCCTCATCGGTCAAGGCGGCGCTGAAATTTGGACTTACGGCGCTGGGGTAGCGTTGAGTGATTTTGGTAAAGAAGGTAACCTGTTAGGAATCTTCGGTGGTGTACAACCCTATCTGGGAAGTACGAGTACTCCAGGTCAGGATTTCAAGCGGGGAGGCTCCGACGATTTACCCTGGCATGTTGAAGCCTTCTACAAGTACCAGGTTACAGACAATATCTCACTGACTCCAGGTGTAATCTGGCTACTTAATCCTAACCAAGGTGGTGACGACGCAGTCATTGGTACACTCAGAACTACGTTTACGTTCTAAGCCAATTTTGCCTTTGGCAAAATTAGCCTGAAAATTAATCAATTTTCTGACCCCGCCAGTGAGCGGGGTTTTTTCAGCTTGCCCAACCTTTACCGAAAAATTGGGTCTAAAGCCTCGTCCTTAAAGGACGACTTTGTGTTAAAGTTCACTTAGAGGAAAGGGTATTAAACCTCTTGTAAAACCCAGAGCCGAGAGGCATCGCACCTTGAAAACTAGGCTATTCGGGTTCTGTACAGAAAGGCTTGTACAGGTAAAAAGTCTAAGCAACAAGCACGCCCAAAACACATTCTTTCTTGTTTTCAATAGTACGATAGGGCATATCGAAACTAGCTTCTGTAATGGAGCAAAACGCTTCTCTTAGAGATGCTCCTCTGGTATGAAATAGGCGACTATTTCATAGTAAGAGTGCTCGATGAAAGAAGAATCCTCACGCCTTTAGGCTGAGGAGTGTCAACAGCAAATCCCACCGGAAAACCGGGGTATACTGGGAATGGTTGCCCTGAAATGAATCAAGTGGAATCTGTGGAACTCTCCTGTAAGACGGAATATACCCTGCTTGCCCTCTTAGAACTCACGGGTCATTACAATGAGGGAGAACCCTTACAAATCCGACAGATTGCCAAGCAACAAAATATTCCCGATCGCTATTTAGAGCAGCTTCTGGCAACCCTAAAACGTGGAAATATAGTTCGTAGCCAACGGGGGGCTAAAGGGGGCTACCTTCTGGCGCGGGAACCCTGGACAATTACTCTGTTGGATGTTATCAACTGCCTAGATGGTGCAACCACAATAGCCTCTGGTAGCAAAACAAGGGCGATAACTGAAGCCAGTGCTATCGTCCAAGAAACATGGGAGGAAGTCCGCGATCGCACCAATGAAATTTTGCAAGACTATACACTGCAAGATTTATGGGAGAAACTGAATAATCGACGACAGTTAAACATTATGTATTACATCTAAATTAGGACGTCCCTATTCCCTATTCCCTGTTCCCTGTTCCCTGACAAAGGACAAAGGACAAATCAGATGTCATCCTTTAATCATTACCAAACACTAGATATTCACCCGCAAGCAACAGCCCAAGAAATCAAGCAAGCCTATCGGCGTTTAGCTAAGCGTTTTCATCCCGATAGTCAAACTGAAACGTCTAATGTAGAAAAAATTGTCGAGATTAATGGGGCGTATGAAGTTCTCAGTGATCCTCAGCGTCGCCGTTTTTATGACCAACAGCTTTTCAATCTACAGTTTTCATCTAAACGCCGCACTCGCCAACAGCGCAACGAAGCGGCGCAAAAACAGTATCAACGTCAACGGAGGCGATCGTACAATGCTGATACTCACCTAGAGGATTGGTTGCAGCAAGTCTATAAACCCGTGAACCGATTGATTATTCCCATTCTCAAATCCCTGAATACGCAAATCAATCAACTAGCGGCTGATCCCTTTGACGACGAACTCATAGCAGATTTTCAGACGTATCTAGAAAACTGTCGTCATGATCTCAATCAGGCTCAGATTACCTTTCGTTCCCAACCCAATCCCTCTCCTGTTGCTGGTGTTGCGGCTTCCTTGTATTACTGTCTCAATCAGTTGGGGGATGGTATTGATGAGTTAGAACGCTTTACCTTCAACTACGACGAACATTACCTGCATATCGGTCAAGAACTCTTCCGAATCGCCACCAGCTTACGCCACGACGCTCAAGATGCCATTAAGCATATAAACTATTAATTATAAATTTTATAATTAATCGTTAACAAAAAACAAAAAACGAATGACCAATGACCAATAACCAATGACCAATAACCAATATTCGTTTATCCTAGAATTAGTGCTAATTTACAGAAATTTACAGATTCTGACTTGCCTCAAAAACGCATGAAATGCATCATTAACCGCCGCGCCCAGTTTTCTGCCAGTCACCGCTATTGGTTACCCGAACTGAGTGAAGCTCAAAACAAGCAGAAATTCGGTCGAGGTGCCCAGTTTCCCGGTCATGGACATAATTATGTCCTATTTGTTTCCCTTGAAGGTGACCTAGACGAATACGGTATGGTGCAAAACCTATCGCAGGTCAAAAAGTTGATCAAGCAAGAGGTCACCAGCCAATTAGACTATGCCTATCTGAACGATGCTTGGCTAGACTTCCAGGAAACCCTACCCACGACCGAAAACATTGCTCGTGTTATTTGGCAAAAGTTAGCACCTTATTTGCCACTTGTCAAGATACAACTATTTGAACATCCAGAACTTTGGGCTGATTATTTAGGAAACGGAATGGAAGCATATCTCACCCTATCGACCCACTTTAGCGCCGCTCATCGGCTAGCTCATCCCCAACTCAGTTATGAGGACAACTGTGAAATCTACGGCAAATGCGCTCGTCCGAACGGTCACGGACACAATTATCATTTAGAGGTTACTGTAAAAGGGGAAATCGACCCGCGCACCGGGATGATTGTCGATTTGGGAGCGCTGCAGAAGGTAATCGATGATTATGTCGTAGAACCCTTTGACCATACCTTCCTGAACAAAGACATCCCATACTTTGCCCAGGTTGTACCGACGGCGGAAAATATTGCCATCTATATTCGGCAATTACTCCAGTCACCGATCCAAAAATTAGGAGCGAAACTGCATAAAGTTAAACTCATTGAAAGTCCCAATAACTCCTGTGAAGTCTATTGTACAGGTGAAGCATCATCGGTCGAACCGGACGCGATCGCATCCCCTGTTCTAACCTTAGTTTAGACCGATTAACACAATAGGGTAGAATCTACGTCTATGATGATGTTGGTCTATTGAGCAGCGATCAAACCCCTGCCCCTGCCTTCCATAGTCGTTGAGAGTCTAGATCCCCGGCTTCTTAGAGACGTCGGGGTTCTAGGTGCTAAAAAGTCGGGGTTCTGGGTGCTGTTTGGCTTCCGGATGCTTCTTTCCCACTCACGTAACGAGTGAATAGAAGAGGGAAACATTGACATCCCCCCACCGCTAAATCAAAGATTATAGCGGGATCATTCTCGCCGATTGAGGTAAATGAGCCAGGTATGGCAGAGTTTGAGTATCAGTCTTTTGCTTCCACCGAAGTCATAAGAAAACTTTTGGTAATATGGGCGAAAGCTTCATTATTCTGCCTATTATACCCATCTAGCTCACACAAACGATAAAATGTCCTACTTGAGGTCACAGTAGAGGAACTATGGAAACGAATCCACAAAAATCTGAATATACTGAGGGTACTTCCCCAGAGGTCAAAACTACTCCAGCGGACGCGAAAAAAATCCCAGAGTCTACAGTAGATGTCAATGTTGACCAACCGGGGACAGTAGCCCAACTCCCTGGTAACAACCAACCCATGCTGCCTCCCGCTGGTCAAACCACGGATCAAGCTTGGCAGGAGTGGGTACAGCCTGTGTTTGACTTTTTGTCCAAACTTCCGGCGATAATCAGCTCATTTTATTATGAGTACCAACAAGCCATCATTTTGATTGGGCTAGTGATAGCCGGCTTTATTACCGTGTATGTCACCCTAGCTGTACTGGATGCCATTAACGACATTCCCTTATTAGCCCCAATTTTTGAACTTGTCGGGATTGGTTACACTATCTGGTTTATTGCCCGTTATCTTTGGAAAGCCGAAAGTCGCAAAGAATTGGCTCAAGAGTTTGATGCTCTTAAAGGACAATTGCTCGGCAAAGACTCAACTCAGAGTTAACTTGATCAATATTCCCACCTGAGTCTTGGATTTGGGTGGGGATTATCCGAGAAAACCAAGCAGATTATCCGAGAAAACCAAGCAGAGAAGGGAGGGTTTTGTTGTTCAGCTATTGGTGACAAGCCAGCTTTCTGCCTAACGGTAGTCCCTAAAATTGACCCTTCGACTACGTTTAGGGCATGGTTATGACTTCCCAAAAAGCGATACTAGGGATTAACTCGAATAATTCTAGGCATACTACAAATTTCTTGATTACTCTCCTCACTAGCTTGATTTGCCGTTAGCGAATTGACTAAATCAGAAATACCCTCTGCTCCAGTTTTTTGCAGGGTTTGCAAAAGCTGATAACTGTGGCTAATTAAATCGGTTACCTGAATTTCTTCATAAATAGGTTGGTAGTCACCTAAGCGTCTAATTCCCTCCCCAAGCAAGATGACAGCGCCACGCCAGTTAAGATTATTGAGGTGGTAGCAAGCGACCGAAATCTGTAATATGCCTTGATAAAACTGTTTTTTTGGCTCGACAGCCTCCATCCACAACGCCTCTAAGGTGTCGTGACAGGCATAAAATTCCTGTTGATTAAATTGCTCAACACCTTGCCAAAATTGCTCAGTCATGGGTGATTAATTCTAATGTATGAGTCATTGGTCACTTAAGGTTAAAAATGACCAATGACCAATGACAATAAAGACAATTAAGCCATGCTATCTCGAACGGATTGAATCTCCTCCATGGCAATGTCCTGCTGTTCTCCAGAAAATTCGTTGTCTGGCGTCAAAAACAACATACAGTGGCATTCTTTGCGCTCACGCATGGGGATGCAAGGACAATTCCAATAGGTGGCTTTCACCTCGGCTTCTTTGTCTTCATAATGACGGCAAGGACATAGGGGTGAACCTAAATCATCTTTGTGCTTAGCCAATCCTTCAATGACGACAGCCGTTACCGACGGGTCAACACAAAAGTAAGTACCCGTTCGTTTTGCATAAGTTTCGGCGAAATTCTTCATCGCCGCCAGTGTTTTCTCATTGGAAAGATTGGTGGTTTCTGATGTACTCATAAGTAAAATTCGCTAGATACCCTATTCCTTGGCGTGGTCGTTCAACTTTTGCTTGCATTTTAACGCAAACCAGGTTCCCCGAAGGTCATGAAGAGTTGTTAAGTTCGGGTAAGGGATTGTTGTAACTGACGTTGTAAGGGTTCTTCAGTATCAATGATTCTACCCGCGCAATTGGTAAGTCCTGAAGCCTGTCGGTCAGGTTCGGCTAATGTTGATGGAGACCAAAATAACCAACGACTGCCAGGAGGGAGGGAATTGAGACTGGAGGATTCTTGTGTGAGCCAGATTAAGGGAAGATAAGGAGGATCGCCAGTTTCTGTATCTTCTCCAGGTTGGGTCGCAGCCAGGGCTTCTAAGACGACTTGATTGCCGTGTAATAACCCTGTTCTAGCTGTCCAGAGTCTAGCGTCAAGCTGACGAGAACAGGCATAGAAGTAGAGGGAAGCGGCGGCAATAACGGCTGATTCAAAATCCTCAGATTGCCAACTTACCGAACTATCAAGGCAAATGATAATTTCTTGAGATCCGGTAAAGACTTCTAACTCCCGTACCATCAATTCCCCATAACGGGCGCTGGTGCGCCAATGAATCAGACGAGTTGCATCACCCACACGGTAAGGTCGTAGCGATCGCGTCAGGTCTTCTGTGGCTGATTGAGAACGGCGATCGCTTAACAGTTGTAAACTATCATCTGTGCCGATTTCGTCTACGATGGGGCAACTGGTCAGGGGTAATACCGTGGGATAAACAACCGCTGTGGCTGGCCCATGGCGGCTACGACGACACCAAAATAATCCTACGGGGTTTCCGGTTCTCAGTTGGATCTCATGCCAATGGTAGACGCCCCGCTTTTTGGTGGAATGGAAATAAACCCAGTGATAGACACGGCTCGGCGCAATGGTTTCAATCGCGGTTTGCAGGGGTTTTCCCAGTTCCGATTGGAGCATGTCCTGAACTTGTAAAAGGGTTTTGGCACGAGCCGTGGGATTTTCAATATCGATTTCAATGGTGAGTTCCTCGCCCACACTCACCGGAAAGATGGGATGTCGGTGGACTTTCAGATGACGTAGCGACAAGGGCGGCAAGATAGCCGCTAACCCCAATAGGGCAAAGATTATACCACTGATGACATACAGCCATCCTGACATGGTATTGGTCGCCGCACCAAAGAAACAAATCGCAATACCTGCTAATATCCATCCAGCATAAGCAGGAGTGACCCAATGGGTTTCTAACCAATCCGTGATCCGAGTAATGACTCCCATTTGACACAATCCCTACCCTGTTTAAGGTTTGATCTTATCCCATTCAATCAAATGACTCCAGAGTTGGGTGAAGCATTTTTGCAGCCAGTTATGATGCTTCGGAGTAAGTTTTTGGCAAAAATGCTTCACCCCTACGACTGATGAAACCATGCCGTTAGTGCCACAGCCAAAGCATCTGCTGCATCATCTGGCTTGGGTATAGTCTCTAAATTTAACTCTCGTGTCACCGCTTGCTGTACCTCGTACTTGTCCGCGTTACCATAACCCGTCAACGCTTGCTTCACCTGCCCGGGTGTAAACTCCACCATTGGCACCTGATGCTGGGCTGACACCAACGTGACAACCCCCCGTGCCTGAGCTACGGTAATTGTCGTACTCATCCGATAAAAAAACAGCTTCTCTACGGCAACTAGATCTGGCTGCCACTGTTCGAGTAAGGTATGCAAATCTTCATAAATTGTACAGAGTCGCTGCCCCATCTCTGTCCGTGCTGGCGTCTGAATTACACCAAAATCCAATAACTGCACCAATTCAGAGGTTGATTGTCCCTGAACCTTGGTCATCTGTTTGACTTCAGCTTGGCAGATAATTGCCCCAAAACCTAAAATCGCTAGTCCTGGGTCTAGTCCTAAAATTCGCTTTCCCATCTACCTTGCCGTATCCTAGAACACCAGTCTAGTCGTTTTGATGATCTACTTCCCCATGAGATTAATCGCCATCCCAGTATAATTCCCAGAATGTATCCTGACAGACATATCCAAAAGAGCTAATAAAGAATATGGCACAGTTGACAATCGACAACTCTCTACTCCCGTCAAGGACTTGAGCAATTACACTGCTCTTAGCTAAAGTCTATCCAGTTTTGTTCTCTGTTTCTGGTATCAGCGATGTCCTCAATTAGTCTCTTCAAACGCGCTCTACGTACCCTGCACAATGAGTCAAGAGGTAGGACGCCTCGACAAGTCAATCGGTGGTTTAAGTGGTTAGCGCCCGGACTTTTCGTCAAACGCTGGTTGCTTCTGAGTGCCATAGGTGTACTACTGACGAGTCTGGGGGTGGCGATTTGGGCAAAGCTAACCCCCATTTTTTACTTAATCCAACTCACGTCCACCATTCTGGAAACAATCACCACGGTTATCCCCAACTATGTATCCGGACCGATCGCGATTATTTGTGGTCTGATTTTCATCTTCTGGGGACAAACCCGGACGGTGGGTTCGATTACTGAAGCTTTAAAACCCGGAGGCGATGAAGAACTGATAGACGTGCTGATTGCCCATCGTCGCCTGTATCGTGGCCCAAAAATTGTGGTTGTGGGAGGCGGTACGGGGTTGTCTACCTTACTCCGAGGACTGAAAATTTACAGCGCCCATATTACTGCTATTGTTACCGTAGCCGATGATGGCGGTTCCTCTGGGCGGCTGCGCCAAGAATTTGGGGTTCTGCCTCCAGGAGATATTCGCAACTGTTTGGCAGCTTTAGCCGACCAAGAAAAATTATTAACCGAGCTGTTTCAGTACCGCTTCTCGGCGGGCAATGGTCTAGTGGGTCACAGTTTTGGTAATTTATTCTTGACGGCAATGAGCGAGATTACGGGGGACTTAGAACGGGCAATTTATGCCAGTTCTCAAGTCTTAGCGGTGCGGGGACGAGTTCTCCCAGCTACGTTGAGCGATGTTTGTCTGTGGGCAGAATTAGAAGATGGGCGTCGGATTGAAGGTGAATCGAATATTACGGCTGCCAATGGTAAAATCGTGAAAATGGGTTGCACGCCAGAAAATCCCCCGGCTCTTCCCGCCGTGCTCAAAGCAATTCACGAAGCCGATTACATTATTATTGGTCCGGGTAGTCTGTATACCAGCATCGTGCCGAATCTGTTAGTCCCAGAAATTACCGATGCGATCGCGGCAAGTACCGTTCCCCGGATCTATGTGTGTAATATCATGACTCAACCGGGTGAAACTGACGGATATACGGTCGCCGATCATGTTCGCGCCCTAGACAATGCTTGTAGTCAACCCCTATTTGATGCGGTTTTAGTGCATCGAAAGGTTCCTTCCGCCCAAGCATTGATTAAATATTCCCAAGTGAATTCCCATCCCGTTTTTCTAGATCGAGAAGAAACCGAGACTTTAGGACGACGCATTGTTTTAGCTAATGTGATGGATGAAGATGAGAACACTAATCTAGTGCGACATAATCCCGAAAAGTTAGCCCGGGTATTGCTACGCTGGTACAGTCGCGCTCATCTGTTGTAATTTAGAGTTGATCGGGTAAAAGGGAAGGAATGACTCAATTGCGTCTAAAGGATGCACAAGCCACGCGATCGCTAGGTGTTCGTCTGGGGGAATCTTTAAGAGCGGGTAGCGTGATTTTACTAGAGGGAGATTTAGGTGCGGGTAAAACCACACTGGTGCAGGGAATTGGTGCAGGCTTGGGAATCACGGACGCGATCGTCAGTCCTACGTTTACTCTAATTAACGAATATCTAGAAGGACGCATTCCACTCTATCATCTAGATTTGTACCGCCTAGAATCGGAAGCCGTAGCTGGGTTATATCCAGAAAGCTATTGGGAAGGCGTGGAAATGCCTTTGGGAATCGTCGCGATCGAGTGGGCGGATCGATTACCCTATTTACCAGAATCTTATCTGCATCTGAATTTAACCTATTTAAGCGAAGGTGGACGTCAAGCCCAGCTGATTTGTGTCTCACAGGGGAAATCTGAGGCGGCGCACGAACTGCGTCTGTGACATTATCCCACACCAGAATCTTTGATTTGGTGTGGGCTTCGATGACCACAAAGCCAAAGTATTGTCATGACAGGGATTGGATTTATGGCTTTCTCCGTAGCACAGGGGGAAATCTTACAGTGATTGGAGTGCAGGTGCATTGAATGGATAGAGGTACAAATGAGCGATCGCAACAAGTCCTACGAACAACTCCTGGCGGAAGTGGCATCCCTACGCCGCCAAGTGATTAAACTGAAAATGACTAAAATGGCGTTTGATGCCCAACATCAGCTCATGAGAACCTTTGCCACAACTTTGCAAGCGGCGAGGGGGACACTGATGATCAGAGCCATGTTGCAACAAATTGTGACGATTGCTACCAAGCTAACTCGTGCTGAATCTAGTAGTTTGTTCTTACTCGATACCCATGGCGTTGTCACCGAAAGTATTCTGGCTCGTGGTGCGACGCTACGGGGACAAAAGCAACGGCTGATTGGTCAAGTATTGGATAAAGGTTTAGCGGGTTGGGTTTATCGTAACCGCCAACTGGGACTGATTACTGATACGATCCAGGACGAGCGCTGGTTGACCTTACCTAATCAACCTTATTCCGTTCGCTCCGCCCTTGGCATCCCCATTCTTATGGGTAAGGAAGTATTAGGAATTCTCACGTTAACCCACTCACAACCTGGACATTTTAGCCCGGAATCTGCTCATCTAATGCAAATCACAGCAGAATCTATGGCACTGGTGCTTGACAATGCTCGACTCTATCATGAACGTCAGCAGCAAGAAATGGACTTAGAGTTACAGCAGACTCAAAAGCAAGCAACCGATCAATCTCGCCAAAGTGTACCTCAATCCTTCCGCGAGAAAGAATTTTCCCGAATTGGCATATATATCCTGTTTGGCGAAGGGAATTTTCTGTATGTCAATCCCAGATTAGCCGAAATTTTTGGCTATACTTTTGGGGAACTGATCTCCTTAGAATCGGTTCTCGATCTCGTATGCCTGGACAATCGTAAGTTTATTGAACAACAAATTTCTAGTTGCATTCAGGGCCAAAACAAAAACCTTTCCTGTCGATTTAAAGGGCAGCGGAAAGATAGAAGTTTGATTAATATAGAAGTCTATGGAAACCGAACTAAACTTTACGGTCGG
Source organism: Coleofasciculus sp. G1-WW12-02 (assembly GCF_040219735.1). NCBI lineage: Bacteria > Bacillati > Cyanobacteriota > Cyanophyceae > Coleofasciculales > Coleofasciculaceae > Coleofasciculus > Coleofasciculus sp. G1-WW12-02. Next base: position 13,394 of record NZ_JAVJRX010000142.1, read on the forward strand.
TTTGTAATTATCGGGGCACTCAGAGCAATGTGACTAGAATTAACAGGTTGAAATAAGCGATAATAATGTATAAATTTTCTGATTAATTAAGAAAATTTAAATTATAAATAAAAATTAAGCTAATTAAAGGATTTAAATAACTTATGACTCAACCTCAAGCTATAAAATCTTTGCTGGAATCAGTGGCGGCTGGCGAAATTAGTCCTGCGGTTGCCTTAGATAAACTCAAACATTTTACCTTTGAGTCAGTTAGTGACTTTGCGAAGATTGACCATCACCGCACATTAAGAACAGGTTTTCCAGAGGTGATTTGGGGTTTAGGTAAAACACCTGATCAAATTGCACAAATTATGGCAGCCATGCGAAAACGCAATTCAGTTGTGATGGCAACGCGCATCTTCCCTGATGTGTTTGCCCAACTCCAAGCCACAGTCCCCGATATCCACTATTATCCGACTGCCCGGATTTGTGCGATCGCGCCCGAAACTGTTCCATCCAATTCTCCAGGAACGATTAGTATTATATGCGCTGGAACCTCAGATTTATGGGTTGCTGAAGAAGCAGCAGTTACGGCTCAACTGTGTGGATTTCAAGTCCTGCGTCTGTGGGATGTGGGTGTAGCGGGACTCCACCGCTTGCTGAGTCATCAACAGGTGATTGCTGAGGCGAATGTGCTAATTGTCGTAGCTGGAATGGAAGGAGCATTACCTAGTGTTGTTGCGGGTTTAGCTGATTCTCCAGTCATTGCCGTTCCCACCAGCATCGGCTATGGTGCTAGTTTTGGTGGACTCGCTCCTCTTTTAACCATGCTCAATTCTTGTGCGCCAGGAGTGGGAGTGGTGAATATTGATAACGGTTTTGGTGCGGCAATTCTGGCAGGTCAAATTCTGCGGACAGCACAGAAGTTATCCAGGAAATATAAGGGGGAAATTCCTCCCCATACATAAATGACAGGGGTTTCCATTCGCCCCCTTACCAACCCTGATTTTCGATTAACCCATACCCTGTAATCTGTTCCCACACCGGATAAACCCTGATGGATGCCATCACTGTACTATTTTTAATTAGTGGATTTGTTTTATTGATTGTCGGAGCAGAAATTCTGGTACGGGGAGCATCCAAATTAGCTGTAGCGGCTGGACTTTCACCCCTAGTCGTCGGATTAACGGTTGTTGCCTATGGCACCAGCGCTCCGGAATTAGCTGTATCTGTACAGTCGAGCTATGCGGGACAAGCCGATATTGCCATTGGTAATGTCGTGGGTAGCAATATTGCCAATATTTTGTTAATTCTGGGTGCTTGCGCCGCCGCTGCTCCGTTGATTGTCTCGCGACAGTTGGTGCGACTGGATGCGCCCCTAATGACTGGAATATCGTTAATGGTATGGTTAATGGGGTGGGACGGTAAACTCGGTCGAGGGGATGGGATTTTCCTGGTGATGGGAGCGATCGCTTATACCCTATTTACCCTATACCAAGGACGTCAAGAAAGTCAGTCCCAGGAATTGTCTGAGGAAAACAGTAATCGCGGCTCTCGCCGAGGGATCTATCAGATTTTACTCAACCTAGGACTAATTATTGGCGGTGTAGGGCTTTTGGTGCTCGGATCAAACTACCTAATCAAAGGATCTGTAAATGTTGCCCAGACGCTTGGGGTAAGTCAATTGATTATTGGCTTAACCATTGTTGCCGTTGGCACTTCGCTACCAGAAATTGCTACGTCAGTTGTTGCCGCGATTCGAGGTGAACGGGATATTGCGGTTGGTAATGCAGTTGGCAGTAATATTTTTAATCTCCTGTTAGTGTTGGGAGTGTGTGGTATCCTTACGCCTGAAGGTATAGCGGTATCAATACCTGCTTTAACTTTTGACATTCCTGTCATGATTGCTGTAGCCGTTGCTTGTCTGCCAATTTTCTTTACGGGTTATCGGATTGATCGGTGGGAGGGGATTCTGTTTCTGGCATACTACGTCGCTTATACGCTGTATTTGTTTCTTAACGCAACTGAACATGATGCATTGGCAGAATTTAGCGCAATCATGCTCCTGTTTGTCATGCCGTTGACTCTAATAACATTGGTTATTCTGGCGGTTCGTTCCTTCCGCAAAAATTGAATTGTTATCCGCCATTTTTCCAAAAACTTTTGTGGAGGACTTTACAGAGGTGTTGATAGGTAGAATCTCCCAACCTGTTCAACTTAATGTTTACAGCCAAGGTAAAGGCTTTCCGATTCTCTGCCTCCATGGTCATCCGGGATCGGGTCGTTGTATGTCGGTTTTTACCGACCATCTATCTCAACGATTCCAAACCCTGTCTCCTGACTTGCGAGGATATGGTCGCAGTCGTACCTTAGAAGCGTTTCAGATGAGTGACCACCTGATAGATTTGGAGGATTTGCTTAACCGCTTCGATATCCATCGTTGTTTGGTAATCGGCTGGTCTCTGGGTGGGATTCTCGCCATGGAATTAGCGCTAAGGCTACCTGAGAGAGTTAGTGGTTTAATTTTAGTCGCCACAGCCGCACGACCTAGAGGAAACCATCCTGCGATCGCGTGGCAGGATAATCTCTATACAGGGATCGCCTCTGTGTTAAATCGCGTCTCTCCAGGATGGCGGTGGAACATTGAAACCTTTGGGGTGCGATCGCTCTATCGCTATCTCATCCAAAACCATAGTGCAACAGCTTACCAGTATTTGGCACAGGAAGCCTTATCCGCTTATCTCCAAACCTCTAAGGTGGCAACTGGTGCCCTCAATCAAGCATTAAAAGCTGGATACAATAGACTGGCTGACCTAGAACAAATTCAATGTCCCTGTCTAGTATTAGCGGGAGAAGCCGATCGCCATATCACCGCTACATCGAGTCAAGAAACGGCTCAACACCTACGAGAATCTCAGTGGCGTTGCTATCCTCATACAGCTCACCTGTTTCCTTGGGAAATTTCCAATCAGGTACTCAGTGATATTGATAATTGGATTGAACGTCACTCTCAAGTTGTTGATCTCAAGGGACAAAAAGAAACCTAAAAAAGGGACTGGCTATAGGGTGTGGGGAAAATTTTTTTCCCTGTCATGAGTAGATTTAACAAAAGCTTCCGTGTTTCCTATACCCTACCTAGAATGTTGATTCTAGGTAGGGACTGCGCTCAACTTTTGTTCAATTGTTCCCCACACCCGACAAGACGTTCTAGGAAAGTTGCCCACTCAAGGTTGGGACTCTCACACTAACCGTTGACTCTTCCAAGGTTTCGTCAAAAATTGTTAGATGAATCGGTTTGCCGCGCATAATCGTCACGGAAATCCCTTGAGCGCCTTCATTTTCTAGATCTTCAATATATCCACCTTGAGCGGATTCGGCTTCCTGTTTACTGGAGAATGGACCGAAATAGTAGGTGCATTGGGGATCGTCTGTGATGATTTCTACCCAAAACGCCAAGCCTAAAAATTGGAGAGTGTTGATCAAAAGTTCTTTCATACTATTTACCTAGTCGATGGGATGCTATGTGGTCTTGTTAATTCCCTGCTGTTTACATTTTGTTATACTACTTTACGTTTCTTTTTTCCAAGAATTTTTGCTGAGATCGTCAAGATGCAGTGGGTTAACCCAACGCTGGCGATAGGTTTCATACAACGTCATGGCTGCAGCTACAGAAGCGTTGAGGCTAGGAGTCTTGCCATACAGGGGAACCGAAACCAACACGTCACAGCAGCGTTGAGTCAACATACTTAGACCACTACCTTCTGAACCAATAACTAATACTATCGAACCGCTTAAGTCAACAGTGTGTAGTAGCTTACCACCGTCAGCACAAGTCCCATAAATCCAAAAACCAGCGGTTTTCAGCTCCTCTAAAGCCCGACTCAGATTGACCACTCTGGCAATCTGCAAGGTTTCTAACGCGCCGGCTGCTACTTTCATCACGGTGGAGGTAACGCCTACGGCTCGTCGTTGGGGAATAACCAAACCTTGAGCGCCCAAGGCTTCTGCAGTACGAATAATAGCACCTAAATTGTGGGGATCACTAATCCCGTCACAAACGATGATCACGGGGTATTTGCTGGTGGATTTGGCAGTTTGAATCAAATCCCCTAACTCCTTGTAGGAGTAAGGCGCAACTTGAGCCGCGACACCTTGATGATTGGCGCCTTGAGTAATTTGGCTGAGGCGTCGCGGATCAACTTCATCGATAACCGTACCGTTGGCTTTAGCTTGCAGTAGTAACGAGTGAAAGCGGTGATCATAGCGTAACTGGGGCAAAATCCACACCCGATTGAGCTGGCGTTGATTTTCGAGGGCGGCTAAAACCGGATGGCGTCCGTAGAGTAAGTCAACATCTTCTGACAAAGTAGACTCAGACTCCGTTGTTTGTGACGGCGATGGTTGGGAATCTGGGTGACGTTTGAGAATTGGCTTATCAGGGGAGCGTTGATCCCTGAAGAATTTACCTTTAGAGGAGGGACGGCGATGGTCATGTTGGAACTTCCCTAGCTTCGGCTTGCCAGAGGTGTGAGAGCGGCGATCTTGATTAGCCATAGTATTATAGTATATCGAATGATTTAGGGGGTATCGAGTTCTAAATACGCCAATAACTCAGTCAAACGTTGGGGATCACTTAGATACAGATATCCCAGTAATGTTTCTAAGCTGGTGGCTTGTTGATAGATTTTGCGATTGAGGCGTCGTGACGTTCCAGTCGCCGCATTTCGTCCACGTCGCAATAGTGCTAATTCGGGTTCAGTTAGGTAAGGTTCGAGCGATCGCAGCGTATTCGCTTGACTTTCGGCGCGGACTTGAGCCACGACTTGATCATGATAATCACATAGACGTTTAGGTGGGAGTAAATAGCGACTGCGAATATAGAGTTCATACACAGCATCTCCCAGATAAGCCAACGCCGCTGGTGATATCTGTTGGATTTGGCATTGGGGATCGGCTGCAGCATTCAATTGCCGAAATCGGGCTTCTGTTCCAGAAAGGGCTGAGTTATTGTCTGTGCTGTTTGAAGTCTCTTCCTGCTGCTCCATAAAACTCGGACAAGATGAAGGGCTATTTCAATGCCCGTCCCTATTTTAGCCGGCTCCTAGACGTAGAATGCTACGTCTGGAACATGTTTCTTGACGAACAACGGGAAATCCCCCGCCGCAATGTCAGGGGATGGGTTTCACACTTTTGTTGGTCAACTAGGCTTTTTTGATGTTTTCTAAGGCTACGTCAACCGATGGTTGAAGTGAGAGAAATTGTTCTAGACGCACTAACTTCACCGTTTGAGTCACACGGGGATTGGTGACAATTTGCAATTTTCCCTCAGCCGTTTGAGCCTTTTTCGCTATACGCACTAAAGCGCCTAAGCCCGAACTATCCACGAAATCGATCTTAGAGAGATCCAAAATAATATTTTTTGGTCCCTCATCAACACATTTACCAATAACCTTCCCAAAGGTTGGTTCTGAGAAGGCATCTAACAATCCAGTCAGGCGGAAAAGTTGATAATTGCTTTTGACCTCACGAGTCCCTCTTAAGCTGACTGTCAGGTTGAGTTGCTCAGGAATAACACCCTCCTAGCTGTACTTACACTAAACTAATTCAACATGGGTTGGTGGTTTACCAGCGATTAAGCTCATTCGATAGTATAGCGAGAAGTTTAGTGATCATCCACATCGAGTGCGGCGGGCGTGGAAATAACCCACCGATCAAAATTTTCCCCTCGCTTCCAGAGGTAGCCGATTACATCTGGAATATGACTAGCGAACTTATTTACGGGCTTTGTGCGATCGCATGGATTCGACAAACTGATTAAACAAGTAGTCGGCATCATGAGGACCCGGACTCGCTTCTGGATGGTATTGCACCGAGAAGAATGGTAGCGTTTTGTGACGCAATCCTGCCACAGTACGGTCATTCAGGTTTAGATGGGTAATTTCCACATCTGCCCCTAATGACTCAGACTTGATCGCAAATCCATGGTTTTGGCTAGTAATTTCTACCCGTTGCTGTAACCCAGCCGGGTGATTCAACCCGCGATGCCCGAATTTTAGCTTAAAGGTTTCAGCTTCCATCGAAAGCCCCAATATCTGGTGTCCCATGCAGATGCCAAAGAGGGGTTTTCGGTGTTTTAACAAGGCTTTGGTCGTTTCAATACCTTCCTTAACCGCCGCCGGATCGCCAGGTCCATTGGAGAGGAAAATTCCATCGGGGTTGTACTTGAGAATTTCTTCGGGGGACGTATTCGCCGGTACCACGATCACGCGACAACCATAGCTGGCTAAACGCCGCAAAATGTTGCGTTTGATGCCAAAATCGATCGCCACCACGGTTAGGGGTTCACCCGCCGTCGATTCAGCCGTGGGACTAAACTCCCAATGATTATCTGTGGCTTGGGACCACTCGTAAACGGCTTTGGTGGTAACTTCCTGCACGAGATTTAACCCCGCCATACTCGGCGCGGCTTGCACTTGCTGCAGCAATTCGCCGGGATCAAGAATTTCTGTGGAAATACCGCCATTCATCGCCCCGGTTGAACGCAGTTTGCGAGTCAGCGCCCTCGTATCAATCCCGTAAATTCCGGGGATATGGTGTTGCTTGAGGTAGTCGGGTAAAGACTGGGTTGAACGCCAATTACTGGGACGCCAACAAATGTTCCGGGCGATCGCGCCCCGGATCTGAGGATGGGCTGATTCTTCGTCCTCTGGGTTAACCCCTGTGTTTCCCAGTTCGGGATAGGTAAAGGTGACAATCTGACCACAGTAGCTGGGATCTGTTGCCACTTCTTGATACCCCGTCATGGCGGTGTTAAATACGACTTCTCCAATTGCCGTACCTGAAGCGCCGAAAGACCAACCCGGGTAGGATGTTCCATCCGCCAGCACCAGAAGCGCTGGTGTAGCCGCTGAAATAGGCATAAGCAGTTTTTTTGTTGATGGTTGGTTGATTGTTATTTCTAAGAGTACGATAACTTGAACGCTCAACTGAGGCGATATTATCTCTTGACATCCTCCCCAACTTACTTCGTTGAAGTTGGGGATTCCTTAAATCGCTTTAAGGATTTCCTGGTTCGCGGACACTTATCTAGGTCAATGACCCCCGACAGTACGTCTAGCCAGACAATTTCGGGTACGGCTTGCCCAGTCGCACCTACACCGTGAGGCTGAACGCTCACGGCGAAGCCTCGAATCATCACGACTTGTGCCGCAGCAACATCTCGATGGGTGGTGTACCCGCACTCATGGCAATTGTGGATTCTTACTGATAAATCCTTCTTGCCTGTGTGGGTTTGACAACGAGGACATTGCTGCGAGGTATAATCAGCATCCACCTTGGCAAAGTAAACTTGTTCTTTCCAACAAACCCATTGCAGGATGTTGACAAACTGACCAAAGCCAGCGTCCAAGGTATGCTTTCCTAGCATCCCTTTTGCCCAAGTCCTGAAGTTGATATCTTCAACAAATATCATGCCGGCATCTTGGACTAGGTGGTGAGCTAGTTTAAAATGAAAGTCTTTGCGGGTGTCATGAATTCGTTGGTGCAATCTAGCAATCTTCAGATTGAGTTTTCGCCAGTTCTTAGACCCTTTTTTCTTGTGCTTCAATCGGCGTT
>NZ_JAVJRX010000143.1:0-30111 GCF_040219735.1 Coleofasciculus sp. G1-WW12-02
GTTATAAAAATAATAATTAAATAATTGAATATTAATCAGTATTTCTGAGGTTAATAATACTTTAGAACTGGCTCTCCCGTACTTGTGGTGAAAAAGCCTATATTAATAATAACTTCCCTAAAAACATTATTTTAAAAGTCTTACCCCACAAAATTTCCAAGAATAATCAAATTTGCTTATCACCCTAGGTACGGGAGAGCCAATAAGCAAGTGAGTATGGCAACATAAATGTTGTTCAGTGAGTTAAAGATTGTCAAGGCGCACGAGTTCCGCCTGTTCATTGGCTCTCCCGTACCTAGGGTGATAAGCAAACCTGATTATTCTTGGAAACTTTGTGGGGCAAGACTTTCAAAACAATGTTTTTAGGGAAGCTATCACTAATATAGGCTTTTCCACCACAAGTACGGGAGAGCCAGTTCTAAAGTATTATTAACCTCAAAAATACTGATTAATACTCAATTATTTTACTATTACTTGTGTTATAAAAATAATAATTTCAATTTCAGGAATGCAACAGGTTTACCGGGTAGAGATTTAATAATTGGATAGGGAACAATCGCCATGAAAACCGTGTATCGACTGCTTATCCCCTTCTGCTTAGTAGCAGCGTTCACACCGACGCCGCTATTCTCCCAACCGATTACACCAGCGACTGATGGAACAGGAACCCAGGTTACACCAGATGGTAACCGCTTTGATATTCAGGGAGGTAGCGTTTCCGCAGATGGGGCAAATCTGTTTCATAGTTTCCAGCAGTTTGGACTCGATTCCGGTCAGATTGCCAATTTTCTGGCGAATCCCCAGACTCGCAATATCTTAGGGCGGGTGATGGGGGGTGATCCGTCGATTATTAATGGTTTAATCCAAGTTACTGGGAGCAATGCTAACATATTTTTACTGAACCCAGCGGGAATTGTTTTTGGTGCAGACGCCCGGTTAAATGTTCCGGCTGATTTCACAGCAACCACGGCTACGAGTATTGGGTTTGGCAATAATAATTGGTTCAATGCTTTGGGTAACAATGAATACCAAAGTTTAGTGGGTGTTCCCAATCAATTTGTCTTTGATGTTTCCCCGGTGGGGAGTATTGTGAATGCTGGTAATTTAGCGGTAGCCGAGGGGCAGAATTTAACCCTTTTGGGGGGTACTGTGATTAACACAGGTAAACTCACCGCACCTGGGGGAACGATTACCGTTGCGGCTGTACCGGGTCAAAATTTAGTCCGCATTAGTCAACCGGGGAGCCTATTAAGTTTGGAGATTTCCTCACGTCCAAGTAATACCGATGAAGCGCTACAGCTAAATCCCCTAGATTTGCCCATATTGCTAACGGGTACAGCGGAGACTGTAGAAACGGGATTGACTGTTTCTCAAACTAACGAAGTGCAGTTAACTGAATCTGAGATAACTCTACCCACTGAAGCCGGAACAGCGATTATTTCCGGTAAGTTAGATGTATCTACGCCAGACTTTTCAGCTTCACCACAGATTGGGGGTGAGGTTAATATTTTGGGCGATAAAGTGGGACTTGTTGATGCGACGATTCATGCCTCTGGTGCAAATGGTGGGGGTACAGTACGGATTGGCGGAGAGTATCAGGGAAGCGGTACTATTCCCAATGCTTTACATACGTTTGTGAGTCGCAATTCAGTGATTAATGCGGATGCACTTATTGATGGTAATGGTGGACAAGTGATTCTCTGGTCAGATGAAATTACCCAATTTTTGGGTAACATTAGCGCCCGTGGTGGATTTAATAGCGGTGATGGGGGGTTTGTAGAAGTTTCAGGAAAACAGGTTTTGAATTTTCAAGGCGTGGCTGATTTGTTAGCGCCTGCTGGTAATGTAGGAACGCTATTATTAGACCCAACAAATATTACGATTAGTACCGCAACGAATAGCGGGAGTATGATGTTTGCTGGGGGTATATTTTCCGACACTACGACGACTCCATCTACACTGAATACGACGACTCTGGAAAATCAATTGGCTTTAAGTAATGTCACCGTTTCCACAGCTTCCGGTTTGTCAGGTGCGGGATCGATTACTGTAGATGATCCGATTACTTGGAGTAGTGACTCGTCCCTGACATTTTTTGCCGATAACGATATTAATCTGAATGCGAATATCAGGTATTCAGGGACGGCTGATACTGCCCTAAATTTACAAGCGAATAATAGTATTAATTTTGATTTTGGTGCAGATATAACAGCTAATAATATAGGGAAGTTAGATGTTATTCTCAATGCTGACCGAGATGGGAGTGGTGCAGGGTCTATTTTTCTCAACTTTGGTTCAGTTATCAATTCTAATGGCGGCGATATTATTCTGGGGGGTGGTAGTAATCCGTTGACCAATCCTGCTGTGGGTACAGGTAAAACTACATCAGTTGAAGCTTCTGGTGTCTATCTTCAGGGTGCTCAACTCAATTCGGGTATAGGTGATATTTCGATTACAGGTAAAGGCTTCGATGGTACAGATTCTGCCCTTGGTATTTTAGTCACAACCGGGGTAATAATTCAAAGCACTACGGGCAATATCACGCTGAGGGGAACAGGCGGGATGGGGGGAAATGACAATCGGGGAATTTTTCTTTTAGAAGCAGATACTAACATCAGTTCAATCGATGGCAATATTAGTTTAACAGGAATAGGACAAGGGTCAGGAAATGAAAATAGTGGCATTCGAGTTGATAACTTTTCCGGTGGTATGGGTCCCACTGTCGAAACCAAAGGGAGTGGTAATATAACCTTTAATGGTACAGGAAGTAGCACAGGAACTCAAGCCAATGATGGTATTGTTTTGGGTGTTGGTAATATTAGAATTCATTCAGTCGATGGCGATATTAATTTGACGGGAATCGGACAAGGTTCAACTTTTGCTAGCGATGGGGTAGAAGTTGCTTTGAATTCCATTGTGGAAGCCACTGGAACTGGAACTATAATATTAAATGGTACTGGCGGGATGGGTACAAGTGATAATCAAGGAGTACGGATATGGAAATCGTCTCAGGTGCGAACCAATAGCGGAACAGTAGATGTAATTGGTATTAGTGGTACTGGAAGTGATTCCTATGGAATTCAGTTAGCTGAAAATGGAGTCTTGGGACAAGGAACACAAACGGGAAACCTGACGCTAACGACAGATAAGCTAGATATTGATAATACGTTTAACGTGGTGGGTAAAGGACAATTACAGGTACAACCGTTAACCCCCAGTTTAGGAATCACGATTGGCGATACTGCTGTTGGCACATTAAATTTGGATACTGATGCACTGGCTAGTTTGCGAAATGGCTTTTCACAAATTATTATTGGTGGCGCGAATAGTAGTGGCACAATTAGCTTAGCTAATAATATTACCTTTAATGATCCAGTAATTTTGCGATCGCGGATGGGTGATGGTTCTATAAATACTGCCGATTATACCTTAACCGGAATCGATAACGCCACGATTCAGCTACAAGCGAACCAAGATATTATTACTGGCGATATTATTAATTCAGGTGGGAAAATTACCCTAACCAGTAATAACGGGACTATCGACATTCATCGGGGAATCCTCGACACTAGCGCCACAACTGGGGATGGTGGAGAGATTAATCTTACGGCTCACACTATCAATCCGGGTTCTATTAATACCTCAGCGGGTTCTGGAAACGGTGGTAATATCAGCTTTAATGGTAATGTTACTCTGCTCCAACCGGATACAATATTTACGACCACAGGTATGACGGTTGGCGGTAATATTATCTTTAACAATACGCTTAATGGTGTCACGGCTGATACCCCAAACCTGACCCTAAATTCGGGTACGGGTACTATTACATTTGATCATAGCGTGGGTAATCGGATTAATTTGGCAGACTTAAGCGTCAATAGTACGGGTATCACTCAATTTAAGGGTTCTGTAACGGTTCAGAGTCTGACTACCGATGCAGGGGGTATCACTCAAATTCGTGGAAATGTGATAACAACTGGAGAATCGGGTCAAAGCTATGGTGATGACGTTACTATTATTGGCGATATTCAATTAACGGGTGACGAAATTAATTTTTTCGGGAATGTAGCAGGGAATGGGAATTTGACCTTACAACCGTTTAATCCCAGTCACGCGATCGCGATTAATGGTTCAACAGATACTAACACAGAAAAGCTAGACCTGTCAGCCCGTGATATCAACGCCTTGCAAAATGGTTTCGAGTCTATCACTATAGGACGTAGTGACAGCAGTGGTGCAATTACCCTAGCTGATGATATTACGTTTAATGACTCGGTGACGTTGCGATCGCCAATGGGTGATGGTTCGATCAATACCACTGGGTTTACTTTAACCGGAAACGGAACTATTACGCTACTGGCGAACCAAGATATTATCACAGGTAATATTAATAATCCAGGTGCAGCGGTGACGCTGACGAGTCTTTCGGGAAATATTAATACTGATGCGGGGACAATTTACACACGATCAAGTATAGGCAAAGGAGGCGCGATCGCACTCAACGCCCGTAACAATATCACAACTGGGGATTTAGACTCGGGTTCTGCGTCTGGAACTCCAGGACCAATTACGCTTAATGCAGGTAACCAGATTACGTTCAATCGTCCCCTGATTTTACCTGGAGATTTCTCTGTGAGTATCCCCAACTCCGGTATGATTATTTTTAATAGCACGGTTGACGGAACCTACGATCTCACCCTTAATCCCGGTGGTGGTATTGTTCAGTTTAATGATCAGGTTGGTAGTTTGAATCCGTTGCAACGTTTAGAAGTTGAAGGTAAAATTACCACCAATAATATTGAAGGGATAAATATCACAGCAAAAAATACCATCACAACGGGTAATATTACTGCCCCTGGCGGGATTAATTTGTTCAGCAACAACGGACAAATTGCCACAGGTATTCTTGACACCTCTGCTGCTGGTAATGGGGGTAATATTCAGCTAAATGCTGATGACACTATTAGGGTTAGCCACATTAATACTCAGGGTTTCGATGGTATAGGCGGAAACGTTGAAATTACAACCAACCATTTCTTCCGGGCGACTGAATCTTTCATCGACCAGAATGGTATCAATGCCAGTATTTCTGCGGCTGGAGGAACAGACGGTGGCAGCATTATTATCCGTCATGGGGGAATCATGCCATTTATTGTTGGTAATTCCCAAACCAACGGTATCCGAGGCGCAATGACTCGAGGTGATACTACACCAGACCAAACCATTGTACCCAATCAAGTCTATTTCTTCAGCCATACCCAGGATGAAGAACGGATACAAATTTTATCTTCCCCTGTCCCTTTCATTCCCGATGAATCACTCATTCGAGAAGCCAAACCCAAACTAGAGACAGACGTAGATATTAGTGAGTCTTTAAACAATCTAATTGGGCAGGGTTTAGAAGCCGAAATCGAAATTGAGGAAGATCCAGAAACTGGAGAAAAAAGGATTGTGCAGCGCTTTTACACTCCAGGAACTCTCGCGATCAATCTTGAGACTTCATTATCAGTGGGTCAGACTGACCAACTGTTTGAGGAGCAATTTGAGAAGTATTTCCAGCAAAATCTAAGCCATGAAATCATCACCGCCGAAGGCTTGCGAGACACCCTAATCACTCTAAAGGAGCAAACGGGAAAGAGTTCTGGCGTTGTCTATGTACGTTCACTGACCAACCATCTAGAACTGCTGTTAGTTCTTCCTCAAGGTTATCCTATTCGCAAGAGAATCCCAACCGCCAATGCCAAAGAATTACAGCAAACCTTGATAGAATTTCGCCAAACCGTCACCGATGCCTATCGCCCCAAAGCCTACCTCGCCCCCGCCCAACAACTTTATAATTGGATGATTGCCCCTCTAGAATCTGAGCTAGAAGAACAGGGAATTGATACGCTGATCTTTTCTATGGACGCAGGTTTACGGACAATTCCCATGGCAGCACTTCACGATGGCAATCAATTTCTTGTAGAAAAATATTCAATTGGTTCTATACCCAGCATTAGTCTCACCAATCGCCGCTATAACACAATCAAAAATGCCCAAGTTTTAGCCATGGGAGCGTCTAAATTTGAAGATTTACCCCCGCTTCCCGCTGTACCGAAGGAATTGCAGATTATTACTAAGGAATTATGGTCTGGTAAATCGTTTTTAAATGAAGAATTTACCCTAAATAACCTGAAACAACAACGTCAGCAGTTTGAGATTATCCACCTCGCCACTCACGCCGACTTCCGACCAAATGACCCCAGTCATTCCTATATTCAACTCTGGGATGAAAAACTCCGGTTAAATCAGCTAAGGCAAATCGGTTGGAATCAGTCGCCTCAAGTGGAGTTATTAGTCTTAAGTGCTTGTCGTACCGCTATTGGCGATATGAATGCGGAGTTAGGGTTTGCGGGATTAGCGGTGAATGCAGGAGTGAAATCTGCCTTAGCCAGTCTCTGGTATGTCAATGATGGCAGTACATTGGTGCTGATGAGTGAGTTTTATCGGCAATTGAGTCAACCGGAAGTGACGATTAAAGCCGAAGCATTGCAACGCGCCCAAGTTGCTATGCTACGGGGACAGGTGCGTCTGGAGAATGGTCAATTACACGGTATTGATATGGGGGGAATTCCTTTACCCCCGGAACTAAAAGGCAGAGGTAATCAAGATTTTTCTCATCCTTACTACTGGGCGGCGTTTACGATGATTGGTAGTCCTTGGTAAAGAGATGGGGGAGTTTTGACCCTTCATAACCTTCGAGGGGGGATGGAGAGAGGTTTTCCAGATCCCGTGAAAAGTAACCTGTAGGGGCTCTTTTCACGACTATCTTTTCGATTGCACAAAAGATGTGACTAAACCCGCCCCTATTGAGGTTTCTAGACTTCCCGTAAAAAGTCAGGATGTGACAAATATTCGCCAACTTTTCGGATATCAGTCATAAAGATGAGTAAGACCTATATTCAAGCTGTTTCAGTGGAGGGAGGATAAATCATCCAAACACAGAACAGATATAAGTTTCCCTCCTACATTATTTATTAACCTGCCTGGAGAGGATATCCCCATGAGTCAGCCTTGTGAACAAACACCGAATTCTAGTGCAGAAGCTAAAGATCAACTCCAATCCTTAGCCTCTGCACTAAATGATACCTCTGTTCCTGTCAATCAAGCCGCTTCTATAGAAGTTACCGAAGCCATTGAAGAACGGGGAAATTCTCGCCAGAAGTGGAGAGGGTTAAAAATCGCTCTGCTCCAATATGATGAGCAAAAGCAGGGGCAGCCAACTGTAATGGGACATTTTCTGATTATTTTAACCTTGTTGGCTATTCTAGTTGGAGCTTATTTCTCTAAAGAAAGAGTGGCTGAACACCGAGCTAATCAGTGGCTATCAGATTGGCAAAACTACTCAAATAAACCGCTAAAATATCCGGCAAATTCCTTTCAGCCATCAACCAATGGAGCAAGCTTTTCTAAGGCTGAACTTCAGAGAATAGATCAACAGCTTCAAGAAGTACACGCCCGGATTGAAATCCATGAACAAATCATGAAATCCTTTTATCGACGCTACTACACCACGACTTCTCTAGCTGCTGGTGCGGGGATAGGAGCGGGGATTTGTTTGTTTATAATTACTCGTGAGGGATGGAAACAAGCGAATAAAGGATTGATTACTATTTTTCTCGTGGCTTCAACCAGTGCATTATTTTTTCGAGAAATTCCTCGAATTTTTAAATATGAAGAAAACTTTATGAAAAATTTCCAGCAATACCGAGAATATGTAGCGTTGAGAAATAAAATTTACAGTTTTTTGGCAACAGAAACCGTGATCACTGAAGTACCAAAAGTCACTCAAGAGTTTGAGCGCCCTGATGCTGAGCAGTTTATTCTTTCGGTTGACCAACGATTAGCTCAACTCCATGAAATCCACATTGGCTTTAATTGGGCAAGACTTGATGCTCTGGGTAACTCGCCACTGTTAGATATTCCACAAGAGTCATCGAATGAAGAATAAGCCCATTCTTAGTAGGTTGGAGAATTTCTTAGTTGCAGCAGATGCTTGTGTAGATGTGCTGATTACCAAGGGTGCGATCGCGTTTTAAACCCTTTATACACATAACTAACCTAAAGTCAATCTTGGCGGCGATTAATTCCAGTACCTGGGATTCCGGAAAAATTGTTCATCTATAGAAATATGGAAAATGAGGGTGACTTGAACACAGGTAAGCAATCAAGAGTCCCCGAAGCAGCAGGAAGTAAACACCGAAATGCAACAAAGATAAGTGTTTTGGATAGGTTGTATGGAGCAGCAGTCTACAGTGAGTAACACAAAACCATCGGATGGAGTCGTATTAGAACCCCAAACCGAATCGACGCTATTTGATTTCCGTTGGTTTTTCCAGCTACCCCCTCTGTTAAAGGGTATGGGAGTGAGTCTAGCCGCCTGTAATACTGTGGTGATCTCATTTGGGCTTTATTCTCTGTTGAATGCTGTTCCATCCAACCCTGACCTTGACCGATTAGAACGGGCGAGGGCAGAATATGATGCGGGAAATTTTCAACAGGCGATCGCACTGGTTAAATCGATTCCCCAAGAGAGTGCTTTATACCAGGATTCTATCACCAGCCTCAAACGGTGGCGGCGGGAATGGCACACAGCAGCAGCTCAATACCAAGCCGCTGAACAAGCTCTCAAGGAGAAGCGATGGCGAGATGTTTTGGAAGCTGCTCGCCAAATGGATGGGGTGCGCTTCTGGCGGCGTAAAGTTGAGTCACTGGTTGAACAAGCCAAACCTGAGTTAGAAGCTGAAGCGAAACAATTACTGGATCAAGCTTACGCCAAAGCCCAAGAAAAAGATTTTATTGGCGCTTTGAACTTGCTCAACCAAATTCCCCCAGAGACAACAACGGCGGCTACAATTCAACCGAAGTTAGCCGAATATGAAGAAAAACAACGAATTAAAGCGGAATATCTTTTACAACAAGCCTATAACCAAGCCGCCAAACGAGATTTTAAAGGCGCGTTGAACTATCTGTCGCAGATTCCACCAGGTACATCCGCCTACGATACGGCTCAAATTAAGAGGGCTGAATATTCGCAAAAGCAGCATTTTAAGGAAGAAGTTGAGAGAACCGTTCAACTGGCGAGGATGGAGTCAGAGGAGCCAGAGAAATCATCTGATCCTTTTTCTACGGAACCGTTCATCTTTACCGAAACGAATGAAAAAACATCAGAACTTAATCCCGGAAACCAACTACAAGAGGTTACGCCTTAAGTAGGTGGGAAAATTAAATCTCTCCCTTTACTTCCCCTGTTCCCTCCCTTCACCACAATACTGATTCAGCAAGCCCTACTTATAACGACTGTTTAACCCGAGTGAAACGTTTCTCCATCTCCTCTAGTTCTATTGCTCCGGTGAATACCTCCCCATTCATCACAAAAAAGGGAGTCCCAGTAATTCCCAAACTCTCAGCTAACTGAATATCCTGACTAATCGCCGTTTCTGCTGCTTGGCTATTGCGATCGCGATTAAATTGGTCTACATTTAATTTCAAACCCTTGGCTGTTTCAATATAAAATGATTCCCCTAGTTTTTCCTGCTGAGTAAACAGCACATCGTGATACTCCCAAAACTTCCCCTGTTGAAACGCCGCCCATGCTGCTTTCGCTGCTGAGATAGCTTGGGGATGAATTGAGGCTAAAGGGTAATGCTTATAGGTCAACGTTACCTGATCCTGATGCTTTGCCATAAACCGTTGCACCGTTTTATGCGCCCTAGCACAATAGGGACATTGAAAATCGGAAAACTCCACCATGACAATCTTGGACTGAGACGCCCCCGTGGTGGGTGACTCCCCAATAACGGCTTGAGGATTCGTTTTAAGTTCCTCAACAAACGCTTGCTGGGCTTGTTGGAGTTGCTGTTGGACAAGCTGCTGATACGCCTGAACGGATTCCAGAATTACTTCTGGGTGTTCGCGAATCACTTGCAACACTTGTTCTTCAAATTGGGGACTAACTGGGTTAGCGGCTTGAACCGGGGAAGACCAGCCGAGTAAGGTAATAAAAAGGAGCAATAGTCCCACAATTGTCTGAGTCAACCGGGAAAGATGAGAGAGCGCGATCGCACAAAGCCGAAATGGGTACATGGTGCAATGTTCATGGTTCATGGTTCATTGTTGATTGTATCGGGCGGGCAAGAGGTAAGATTTAGTTTATAGGGAATACTGCGATCGCACCGTTCCGTTCGTAGTCGGCGCTTTAGCGCTACAAGAAGATATAACAACCGCCAAGGTTAAACAATCTCAGATGGTTCTGCAAACTCCAACCTCCACCAAACGCCAAGAACCCCTAGTTACCTGGGAAAAGCTTCCCGACGATTTTATCCTGCCTGATGATCCCGTGGAAAACATTCAACAACCCCCCCTCGCCGCCGCAGTGACAGACGCCTTAGGTGCAGCCAATCGCCTGAATTCGCAAATGTTAATCGCTTCTAATTTTGGGCTTGTGGCGACGGTAAATCGGAGAATCGTGGTCAAAGCACCAGACTGGCTGTATGTACCCCAGGTATTACCGGTTGCAGAAGGCGTAATTCGTCGCAGCTATACCCCCAATCGGGAAGGAAGTCCAGTTGGGATAGTCATGGAGTTTTTGTCAGAAACGGAAACAGGAGAATACTCAGTACGACCAACGTTTCCCTATGGTAAGTTGTACTTCTATGAGCAAATTCTGCAAGTTCCCACCTATGTCATCTTTAATCCCCTAGAACTAATCCTAGAAGTCCGTCGGTTACAAGATAATCGATACGTATTGCAACAACCCACAGCGGAAGGACGCTATTGGATTCCTGAATTGGGACTATTTTTAGGTATCTGGTATGGCACTCGATTAGGCTCAACAAGCCATTGGTTACGCTGGTGGGACGAGTCGGGAAACCTGTTGCTGTGGAGTGCGGAACAAGCCGAACAAGAACGCCAACGCGCTGAACAAGAACGCCAACGCGCTGAACAAGAACGCCAACGCGCCGAACAAGAACGCCAACGCGCCGAACAAGAACGCCAACGCGCTGACGCGATGACCAACAACCTAGAGGAAGAACGGCAACGCAATCAGGCGTTAATGGCAAAATTGCAAGAGTTGGGAATTGATCCCAACACTTTGTCCTAACGTATCGCGCTTTAATTCTGAGTCAGAAACGATAGTCGTGAAAAGAGCCCCTACCAATGTGTAGGGGCTGTTTTAGTTGCATCTGGGTGAGGTAAAAAACGATAGTCGTAAAACCCGCCCCTACGGACGCAATTCAAGAAGCGTCTCTAAAACTTTAACCTGTTCATTCATTAATATCGCTGATCCGCCGCAGATTCAAAATATCGCTCATCTTTTTAATTTGAGCGAAACTCTGCTGCAATTGTCCGTAATCCCGAATATCGATACACAAATCAATCAGCGCGGGTTTACCGTCTTGAGTTTTCACCTGAGCTTTCCGCACATTGATATGATGGTCACTTAAGCGGGAGAGAATATCCTTCAAAACTCCGACTCGATCCAACACTTCAATTTGAATATTAATCGGATAGGTTTGGGGACGCCCACTCTCCTGATCCCTCGGATTCCAACTCACTGGAACTAATCGATCTCCCTCAATATTTTCTACATTGGGACACCCTTGACGATGAATCGAAATTCCCCGCAATCGGGTGACTGTACCAATAATGGGTTCGCCGGGAACCGGGTTACAACACCCAGCAATCCGATGCATTAATCCCTCGACGCCCGCAATGGGTTCGCCTTTAACCGTCCACTGATCACTCGCCGCTTTCGCTGTCGGTAGCGGTGGAACTAAATTTTCTATTTCTGCGGGTTCAATTTCCAGAGGTTGTGAAGCTTTCACCGCATCGCGCAACCGATTGACCACTAAATTCAGGGTGACTTCTCCATACCCCAACGCCGCCATTAAATCTTCAGAATTCTGATAGTTACAGCGTTCGGCGACGGACTGCATGGGTTCAGATTTGAGCAAGGATTCAAATCCATTTTTACCCAGTTCCTTCTCCAGCAATTCTCGACCTCGCGCCACATTTTCATCCCGGTGCGATCGCTTGTACCATTGGCGAATCCGGTTTCTAGCACTGGGGGTGACGACAAAGTTTAACCAGTCTAAACTGGGGTGACTATTTTTCTGGGTAATAATTTCTACAATATCCCCATTTTTCAACGGCGTATCCAGGACTCGCCACTGACCATTAATTCTCACCCCAGCACAGTGATTGCCAATCTCGGTGTGAATCCGATAGGCAAAGTCTATGGGGGTTGCGCCCCGACTCAGGGATACCACATCTCCATCGGGGGTAAAGACGTAGACATCATCGTCAAATAAATTATCCTTGACACTTTCAATATATTCATGGGCGTCTTTCAGGTCATTCTGCCATTCCAGCAACTGCCGCAACCAGGTAAACTTATCATCGTCGTCACCAATCTGGGTCGGATCAGAACTCCCGGTTTCTTTATACTTCCAATGTGCAGCGATCCCATATTCGGCAATTCGATGCATTTCCAGGGTGCGAATTTGCACTTCGATGGGACGCCCATGGAAGCCAATCACCCCTGTATGTAGGGACTGATAACGATTGGGTTTCGGTAAGCCAATATAATCTTTAAACCGACCTGGAATCGGTCGAAAGGCATCATGGACGACAGCTAATGTGCGATAGCACTCTTCGTTGCTCTCAACGATGATCCGCATCGCGGCTAAATCATAAATTTCGTGAAACTCCTTGTTGCGGCGCTGCATCTTCTGATAAATTCCATAAAGATGCTTAGGACGACTACTCAAGTCCATACATTGAATGCCCATCTCCGTAAGGCGCTCTCGCAAAATCTGCGAAACTTGGGCTAATCGTTCCTCCCGGTCTTGACGCCGTTCAGCAACCAGTTCCTGTACTTTGCGATAAGCATGAGGTTCAAGATACTTGAAGGATAAATCTTCTAACTCCCATTTAAACCGCCCAATCCCCAAGCGATTGGCTAAGGGGGCAAAAATCTCGCGGGTTTCCTGGGCGATCGCACGCTGTTTTTCTGGCTTAAGATGTTCTAGTGTCCGCATATTATGCAAGCGGTCTGCCAACTTCACCACTATCACCCGGATATCCTTCGCCATGGCGAGGAACATACGGCGGAAGTTCTCGGCTTGGCGTTCGGTTTTACTGGAGAAGTTAAATTTAGAGAGTTTGGTGACTCCTTCGACTAAATGGCGTACCTCTGCACCAAATATTGACTCAATCTCCTCGAGGGTGACATCCGTGTCTTCGACTACATCATGGAGTAAGCCCGCCGCTATCATGGTACTGTTGCCGCCTAAGTCTCTTAATAAGCCAGCAACCGCCACAGGATGAGCTATATAGGGTTCTCCAGAGGCTCGATACTGTTGTGAATGAAGTTGGTAAGCAAATTCAAACGCCCGCACCACTAACGCCGCCTCATCCGGCGCTGATGGGTCAGAGGTGGCAGAGGCTGTTGATAAACAGTCCTGCAACCAGTCGGGAACGTCTAGGTTATAGGTGGTGGTTAGGACAGTTGCACTCATAATTTTTTCCCTGATAGATTTATCAATAATAAGGATGGTTGAACGGTAATGGCAGTAAGATCTCTATTTAGTGGTATATTTATTGGCTTTTTTGAATTCCAGAAACGGGTCAAAATTCCCTAGACTATCCGTATAGTAATTAGACCTAGATGAGAAATAGTAACATGAACTACCAAATATCTATCCTTCGGATTCGGTACACAAGCAACAAGTCGCTTCTGTCACGGACTTTATTTCCAGGGAAATCTTGAATAACCAAAGGACTTGGTTGAAGCCAACACCCTAGGTTTTTTGCAGATGGTTGTCAATAGCGGGTTGCTAAGACAGCAAATAGCAAACAGCAACTGTTTTAGGGGAAATCCGTTTTGGCAGTACCACACCACCATTACGGCTCCTCCTCACGTTGGTTGCTCTGCAATGAGAATACTAGCTGACTTTCAGACTCAAACCTGATCCTCAGCTTGGTGGCAAATTCTTGCATTTATAAACAAAAATACAAGATTCTTTACGTTTATTCTAGACCAACCTGTCTCATAATGTTAGTCCCCTCCCAACGGCAATCCTATCAGGACTTTCAACAAGTCCTAGAGACCCTGCACAAGAGCACCCAGAGTCAAGAGTTAGACAAAACCGAGATCCAGGAGCGTTTCCAGGCGGTGAAACAGCTCTTTCAAGGGCGAATTATCACGCTCAATCCCGATGAGGTCAATGAGGAACAAGTCTCAGCATGGCAGTCTAGGCAAACCGAAATCCATAGACATATCCGACTGCTAGAAACCGATATACTAATGTTGCGGACAGCGCGACATTCTGCAACTGTTCAGTCTAGGGTGGCTATCATCCGCGATCGCCTGAACACCCTGATCCAATACTGTGGTGTCATGCTTCAACTGTAGCGCTCTCGTCCAGTCCTGTCGAGGGGGGCGTTTTGAGTTTTGAATGTGTAGGGGCGGGTTTTACCATTATCGTTTCTTGCCACCCAGATGTAATTAAACCCGCCCCAACCCTGTAGAGACATAGAATGCTACGTCTGAGTTTTGAGTTTTAATAAGGACAGGTGTTTTGAGGAAGAAAATCGGTGCAATGTCCCAAATGTAGAAAAGTCCCACTCTTAGACGGCTATTTAGAGCATCAGTTTGCCGTGAAGTATTGCCAAGAGTGTAAAGGCACTTGGATTCCTGCCAAAGAGTATGAAGCATGGCAAGCCCATCAACCGTCTGCTCAGAGAATGCCTGATCTTACCCCAAATTCATTAAATGTGAATTTTGTCAAGTCACCTTTCGATACCAAAGCCGCATTATGTCCAGAGTGCCAGCGCTATCTCTCTCGCGCTAAAGTTAATCTCAAGACGCCCTTTTATGTGGAACGGTGTTCTCACTGTCGCGGGATTTGGTGCGATTACGGGGAGTGGGACATTCTAGAAAGTTTGGGACTCCATACCGTAATTGAGCAACTGTTTACCAACGAATGGCAGAGTAAAGCACGAGAACAGCACCTTTGGCAAAAAGAACGCCAAGCCACGGTTGACAAATTAGGGAGTGATTTAGCGGCGCAGGTGATTGAGTTGGGGGAAAAATTAGCGGAACATCCCAATGGGGATTTTGGTGTCGCTTACCTGATGCGGCGCGTCGGCGGAAATTGGCAACGACACAATCCGAAATAGGCTATTTGATCGACGCTATCATACGCCCTGGCGGTGCAGAAGGTGAAAGCTAGGTTTTGAGTGCCTAAACCCGCCCCTACAATTGACTTATGAGTTTATTTTGTATTGATAATTTACACATTGCCTATCCGAGTAATCCTGACTATTGGGCGGTGAATGATGTCTCATTTACCCTGAATCCCGGAGAACGATTGGGATTGGTGGGAGAGTCGGGGTGTGGCAAATCCACTTTGGGACGCGCGGCGATGCGGTTATTGCCAAAAGCCACCAAGATTAAAGGGCAAATTAGATTTAAAGGACACTCTGTTTTTGAATTGAACCCAACTCAACTGCGCCAGTTTCGCGGGGAAGTGGTGGCGCTGGTATTTCAAGATCCGATGACACGTCTTGATCCCTTGATGACGATTGGGGATCATTGTCTGGAAACCTTACAAGCCCATCAACCTCACTTATCGCGTTCTGAAAGTAAGCAAAAGGCAATTGAAACCCTAGAAGCGGTGAAGATACCCGCTAACCGTTGGTCACAGTATCCCCATGAATTTAGTGGTGGAATGCGGCAACGAGTCGCGATCGCACTCGCCCTTTTACTCAATCCTAAGATGATTGTCGCTGATGAGCCAACCACAAGTTTAGATGTCACTGTATCCGCCCAGATCTTACAGGAACTGACGCGACTTTGCCAAGAACGGGATATGGCGCTGTTGTTAATTTCTCATGACTTGGCAATGGTGGGGGAATACTGCGATCGCGTGGCGGTGATGTATGAGGGCAAACTGGTAGAAATGGGGGCAGTCGGGGATATTTTACACCACCCTGAGCATGAGTATACGCGATCGCTCCTGCAAGCGGCGCTGCTTATGCAAACGGTGAATGATCACGAACAATGTAGAGACGTTGCATGCAACGTCTCTACGCCGGGGGAGAACATTCTAGAGACACCCATTCTCCAAGTGCAAAATTTAAAGCAATATTTCACCTTAGAACAAAATTTTATTGCCCAATTGTTTTCGGGCTCTCCTCAAGTTATCAAAGCAGTGGATGAGGTTAGCTTTGACCTGTATCCGGGTCAAGTTTTGGGACTTGTGGGAGAATCGGGATGTGGCAAAAGTACACTATCGCGCACCATTTTGCAACTCATTCCGCCCACCTCTGGTACTGTTGAATTTCAAGGCATAAATTTAACCCAACTGAACCGGAAATCTCTACGGAAGATGCGGCGACATATTCAAATGATTTTTCAAGATCCGTTGGCTTGTCTGAATCCTTTAATGACAGTGGGTGATAGTATTGCTGATCCCTTGTTTATCCACAACTTGGCGACACCCATAGAAGCGAAACATCAGGTGATGGAAATGCTAGAACGGGTGGGCTTAACTCCCCCTGCAGACTATTACCACCGCTATCCTAGGGACTTATCCGGGGGACAGCAGCAACGAGTCGCGATCGCGCGGGCGTTGATTACTCGCCCCAGTTTGATTATCTGTGATGAACCCGTGAGTATGTTGGATGCAACTGTGCAGACGCAGGTACTAGAATTAATGCGATCGCTAAAAGAAGAATTTGAGTTAACCTATTTATTTATTACCCATGATCTTTGGGTAGCCCGGTTTTTCTGTGACGCGATCGCGGTGATGAATCGGGGTCAGATTGTGGAAATGGCAAAAACGGAAACTTTGTTTACCAATCCCCAGCATCCTTATACCCAAACCCTATTACAAGCCGCTCCATTATTGGCAGTGTAGGGGCGGGTTTTACTACTATCGTTTCGGTTACATCCAGATGTAACCAAACCCGCCCAGACGCAGGTTTCTAGATTGGGAGCATCAGTTTTGCAAATAACTCTTCCAGTTAATGATGGCGTTGGGTTTCGTACCTCAACCCAACCTACAAAGGTGACTAACTAAATAGTAACATTGAGTAAGTTCAACCCAGAGGAAGAGAAAATGAACAAAGAGGTCAAGCCGTTAGAAGACTATAACTTCTTTGACCCTCAAGTCATCGAATGTCCCTATTCATTCTACAAATTGGCGCGGGAGCAAGCACCCGTGATGGAACTGCCAGCACCAATGCCAGACGTCAAGCTTTTTCTCGTCACCCGCTACGACTTGGTGATGCAAATTCTGCACAATGTAGAGGTGTTCTCCAGCAATTTTTCGACTCTGCTAGCTGGAAAAGAAGCACAGGATGCAAAACTCCAGGAGATCTACGCCCAAGGCTGGCCCCAAGTGAACACCTTACTAACGGCTGATCCACCAGAACATGAGCGGTTTCGAGCGCTAGTCAATAAGGCGTTTACGGCTTCCCGTGTCAACAAGATACAGGATGATATTGAACAGGTTGTCGATGAATTGATTGATGGCTTTATTGATCAGGGTGAATGTGAATTTATTAGTTCCTTTGCTTCTCCCTTACCGATAAAAGTAATCGCCACTCAATTAGGCGTACCTCAGGAGGATATGCCCAAGTTCAAAAAATGGTCTGATTCATTCATTATCCGCATGAGTCAGATGAATTCCCAAGAGCAGGAAATAGAATGCGCCAAAGACGTTGTCGCATTTCAACATTATTTCCACAATCGGATTGAGGAACGCCGAAAACAACCGCAGGATGATGTTATCAGCGATCTGGTTCAAGCCAAAATAGCCGGGGAGCGAGCGCTGAATATGGCTGAGTTGCTCAACATCCTCCAACAGTTGCTCGTGGCGGGGAATGAAACTATTACCAATGCCTTGGCAGGTGGTATGCTTTTACTGATCCAGAACCCTGAGCAGATGCAGGCGGTGCAAGCAGAACCAGCTAAAGTGGATAACCTGGTTGAGGAAATCCTACGCATGGAAAGTCCCACAGCCGGAATGTGGCGAGTTGTGCAGCAGGATACTCAACTAGAGGGAGTTTCTATTCCAGCAGGTTCCTTGGTTATGGTGCGCTTCGACTCAGCGAATCGTGATCCGATGAAATTTCCTGATGGCGAGAATTTCAGCTTATGCCGCCAGAATGCCAGCAGTCATTTAGCATTTGGTCATGGCATTCATTTTTGTGTGGGTGCTATGCTCGCTCGTAAGGAAATGCAAATTGCCTACAAGCGGCTGTTGCGGCGGCTGCAGCATATCCGCTTGGCTCCTGGAAAAAATGATCTTAAGCACCAACCCAATATAGTTTTGCGAGGGCTTAAGCAGCTCTATATTGAGTTCAATGGGGACTCACAGTGACAGGAGAGTCACGGCGATACTACCCCCAAAACAAATATCAACATCTGTACCAGGGGCGCGATCGCGTTTGGCATATTCTCCTTTATAGTAATAGTGGTCACCCTCTACAACATAGTTAACGGGTAAGGGCTGAGTACTTGGTTTACAGAATACGATATCGGGTTCTGGAGAACCGGGTTCTAGGTGAGGTAAATTGACATTCCAAAACGTACCTGGAGGAGTCGGATGTTGAAATAACTCCCCTAACACCCTGGTTGTCCAACGACTAGCCACTTGCCAATCAATTACCAAGGGGCGTTTAATCCAGTGGGAAATCGCAATCCCCGGAATTCCCAAAATTGCAGCTTCCCGTACCGCCGCGACTGTACCGGAAATATGGATATCTACCCCCAGATTACCGCCTGCATTAATCCCAGAGAGTACCCATTGAGGATTTTGCACCAGTTGACTCAGGGCGAGACGGGTGCAATCGACGGGGGTACCGGCTACCGCGTAGGTAAATTCTGAGCGCTGTTGGACATGGATAGGCTTATGCGTCGTAACTTGATGACTACAACCGGATAAATGGGTTTGAGGCGCGACGATGACGCCCTTACCCTTGACGGCGTGCTGGAGTGCTTGAATCCCTGGAGCATCTATTCCATCATCATTGGTGAGAATTAAAGTCATCTTATGGGCATAACGGATAACACCAATGTTCTAGCATAGCGGTAAATCGTTTCTAGGGCTAAAGCCCTTACTACAAGCATACTAATGAATCTATTAATATCTTTGAATATGTTAAAATTACATGGGCTACTTAATCGGATTATAGACTAAATTTTTATAGAAAATGATACCATCGTCAAAATCTATCAACTTCGATGTAGACAATAACTCAGAATCTATTGTGCCAGATATACCTGGACTAAACTATATTCCCGATTATATCAATACCCAGGAGCAAAATCAATTACTGGAGATTATCGACCAACAGGAATGGTCAACCCAATTAAAACGCCGAGTGCAACATTATGGGTATCGCTATGAATATCAAAAACGGACATTAGCCTCTGCCAGCTACTTGGGAGAATTGCCAGATTGGGCAGATCAACTGGCACAACGACTGGTTCGCGATCGCGTAACCCCAATTCTTCCCGATCAACTGATTGTCAATGAGTATTTACCCGGTCAAGGAATTACCAATCATGTTGACTGCATTCCCTGTTTTGGTAATACAATTATCTCCCTGAGTTTGGGGAGTCGTTGTGTGATGAACTTAACCCATGCGCCAACTCAAACCCAGATTCCTTTTCTTTTATTACCTGGAAGTTTACTCATTTTACAAGGGGTTGCCCGCTATCAGTGGCAACATGGCATTCCTCCTCGCAAAAAGGATAAGTATCAAGGTCAAGAGTTAGTCAGAAGTCGGAGAGTTTCGCTCACGTTTCGAGAGGTTTTATTCCCCTATAAGTAATTTTGACCCAATCCGTAAAGCTTAGAAAATCCAAAATCTAAATTTTAAATGAGATGCACCCGTTAAAAATCATCTAATACCAAATCCGCGTTAGCCACCCCCTTTATAATTTAGGGTCTGCTGAATAAGTATTGTGGTGGGGGTAGGGAGCAGGGGGAGCAGGGGGAGCAGGGGGAGCAGGGGGAGCAATGGTACATTTTTCCTGATAGCGGTGCAAGGGTATGAAAGGGTTTAACCCTTTTTCCTTGAAGAGGAGCCAATATTAATACTACTCAAAGCATTGATAGCTAAGGGTTTTGGACTTGTGCAGCAAGCCCTAATTTAGTCCGCGCAGGCGGACGAAAGTTTGTGTAGCAGCGATTTCAATCGCCTCCTCTTGCATGGGGTTTCCCAGGCAGATTTGGTATAATTTAGCACTACCAACTTTGAGTTGAGCGCAATCGCCGCAGGTTTTGACCCTTTGTGGCTTTCAGTTCGAGTTGGAGAGTCGCCGTTTGCAATAATCCCAACTCCTCAGCAAGGCGTTCTAATAATTCGCGCCAACGTTTTGAGACAGCACCTTGACTTTTTAAGCCCAAATCAGCAAGCAGTTCGACTTGGGTTTTGCCTTGGACTTTACCCTGCCATAGTTTCTGATACCCTCGATTAGGATAACGTTGATCGAGTGATGAAATAGCGGCGATGGCTCGATTGATTAAATCAGTACGCTTCACAGTATCTAACAAGTCAAACTCATCCTGTATGGTTTCCAATTTTGATGTTTTTAGTTTAATCGGCAAAATCAAAAGTTAATTTGTAATAATTGAGGATTAAAATGAAATCGATAACATTAAAATCTGGGTAAAATTCAGGAAAATTCAGTGAGGTATCGCAAAAGGTAGAAGGTTTATCGTCAACGAAACCGATGCTAGTCGTCCGGAAAACTGTAACAAAAGCTACTAAATTCTCTTTTTTCGGACAATCTGTAGACGTGCCCTGACACAGTTTTAACGTCTAAAGTTGCGGTACCAGGGACTCTATCCCGATAGCCCTGATGAAAGCTGTATCACTATATAAGACTAAAACATAATCGAACCGGGTTCTCTATCCATAATCTCAGCCCTGACTATCATGTACAGCCATTAGTCATGGGTCGTTGACATAAGGGGTTTTAGAGGAAAGAGTGTTATGAATTATCAAGACAGGTTAAGTCCGTGGAAAATCGTCCGCTTGCAATCTAATTTGCAACATGTCATCGTAGGTAACTTCCGTCGTCGTGGCGATGCTGAAGGTCATTTGCGTATTTTGAAGCGGATGATGCCTAATTTACAATTCGCTATTGTGTTTGATGTGGGTTATGGGGAGGGTTCTATTCCTTCCCTTTCTACGACTGACGCAGAAAATTAATCCTGTAGAGACGTTGCATGCAACGTCTCTACGTTAACGTTATCGGTAAAACCCGCCCCTACAATTGATTAGACGTTCCGCCGGAACGTCTCTACTGCTATGACTAGATCATTAGAACAAGGGCGTGGGTTCAGGTTGAGCTGAATTTAAACGCAAACGTCTTACTGCTTGCTGAACAAATCCTGCTAAAAACCCCATCCGTTGATTTTGTTGGAAAACAGTTTGCAGCTTTTCTTTCAGGCGTTCAAGATTTAAGGGTTGATCGGTTGCTGTCTGTTGAGTAATCTCCTGTTCTTGGAAATATTCGATTAAACTAAGACCCGCTAATCGGGTGAGATAAGCCGCGCTAACACCTTGTACAGCACCGCCAGCTATATAAGTAAAAGCGTTGCTTTTGAGAATACTACCAATAGTTTGGGTGGAGAGTTCCACAAGACCGAGTTTAACCATTAAGCTACTCAATGTTTTGGTAGCGGATTGGGCTTGGGATAGGGAAAATTTTTGCTGATAAATTCCTGCTAATTCAATCACTAATTGGCTACTAATTGCCGCCGTGGCGAGTAAATCTAAGGCGGGAACCGGGTTAGCAAACGCAGTGGCGGCGGTAATCCATTGATACTGTTCAATCAGCGGTAAAGCGCGATCGCGTCTGGCTTGATTTAGGGCGGTTTTGACTTCAGCTTTTAGGCTGAGCGCGGATCTGAGGGTTGTTCCCCATATCAACTGTTGGGCGTCTTGAGTTAAGATCAGGTTTAATCGTTGAGTCAGAGCCGTTACATCGGCGGGTTGTTCCTCTAGCCATTCTTTGACTGACCCATCCGATTGATGCTGGCGTACTTTTACAGGAGTGGGGGAAGCCGCGATCGCAACGATATCCTCTGGGGGTAAGAGTTGGACGAGTCGTTGTCGCAATTGTTGCAACACTATCACTCGTTCTGGGGGTAAATATTGGTCTTGTTTATTAAAGATTAGGAGAATTCGCTGATTGAGGCTTTTGAGATGGTGTAAAAGCTGAAACTCTGAATCTGTCAAGTCACTGGTGATCACAAAGAGGATTAAATCTAAGTTTGGGCTCAGATCCTGAGTGCGATCGCCTGCATATAAGGCGGTGGTTTCTTGTAGGCTTACCGTGGGGAATTGCTCCGATAACCCCTTTGATTCTAACACTTGCACCAAGCGAGATTTTCCCACGCCTTTACCGCCGGTGATCAGCAGTTCCAGGTTTTGTCGCTCCAATTGGGCGGTTAATTGGCAAACCTGCTGTCGTAACGATGTGCTAATATAGGGATTCTCGACTTCTGTTTCGAGGCGAGCGATCGCGGATTCAGCCTCTTGGATCGCCCTCTCTACCGTCCCTCGATCTAGAGGTGAAGAAGGGGGTGACAACTCCACCAGACGAGAGCCTCCCTGGTTAAACAACCATACCCCAGTACCGAGTGCGATCGCGCCCAAGAGTCCGACTTCTCCCCACTCCGCCACTGACTGATGCACAGTCGGGAGCATCCATAATCCAAAGGATAAAGCAATACCGCCCACTAAAATAGGTCGCCGCAACTGAACCGCCATATCTTTTTTTCTAACCTTACTTTCACTACAATAACGTTTTCAGAGGATTTGCAGAAGCCTTACCGGGTTCTCCCTGTCATAGATAGGTTGTCGGTAAAGTCTCTATTCAGTTTTATTTTCTCTGCACAACAAATATAAGAAACATTCATCCCTCTAAACCCTGGACTCTCTAGAAAAACTATTTTGACAGAATTTATTTATTTAGGAAGATTCCAGCTTGAAGGCTTGGCAGCTAAGATTAAGCTGGAATCTTGATCACGCCTTCCTGAGTCTGCCCATGTTAATGAACGAAATGAGTTATGAGTGGGATTCCCTCCCTAAATCTCAACAACATTCACACCCAACTTTAACAATTTCCAGTCCCTTATCCTACCGTAAAACCGCTAAGGAAAAGGCAGACTTAAAGGTAGAAAAGGCAGATGCTTTAGCCAAAAAAGGAGATTATGAAGGTGCGCTTCTTTATTACGATGAAGCAATAACACTTAAGACCGATTGTACCTCAGCTTGGTATCATCAGGGGGTAGCGTTACACCATTTAGAACGTGAGGAAGAAGCTTTAGCGAGTTTCGATAAAGCGTTACAGTTTAATCCTGATAATCCAAAAATATGGAACTATCGGGGGATTACACTACAAACGTTAAAACACTACGACCAAGCGATCGCGTCCTACGATAAAGCGTTGACCTTAAACCCAAATGATGTCAAAGTGTGGTATAACCGGGCAATAGCGTTGCGGAAGTTCAAGCGGTATGAAAAAGCGATTGACTCCTACAATCACGCCTTAGCGATTAACCCCAACTATGGGAAAGCCTGGATTGATCGGGGGAACACATTACGGAA
This sequence comes from Coleofasciculus sp. G1-WW12-02, assembly GCF_040219735.1. NCBI lineage: Bacteria > Bacillati > Cyanobacteriota > Cyanophyceae > Coleofasciculales > Coleofasciculaceae > Coleofasciculus > Coleofasciculus sp. G1-WW12-02. The sequence continues at coordinate 23,683 of NZ_JAVJRX010000143.1, forward strand.
ATTAAATCGCCAGCAGGAAGCAATTGCATCCTACGATAACGCCTTGGCAATTCAACCTGATGATGAGGAAACCTGCTGTAGTCGCGGTTTTCTGTTGTATCAATTACATCGTTATCAAGAGGCGCTAGTATCCTTCGATCAAGGGATCAAAGTAAATCCCAATTCGGCTCAAGCTTGGCATAATCGGGCGATGGTCTTAAATCGCCTAGAACGTTATCAGGAGGCGCTTGAGAGTTGCGATCGCGCTTTGGAGAGTAATCTAGATTATGAGTTAGCCTGGAACACCAAAGCGGTTGTACTTTTAAATCTAAAAGACTACGAATCGATGATTGAGTGTTATGATAACTCATTGCGGATTCACCCTAAGAATTACCAGACCTGGTATTTGCGCGGTAAGACTTTATTTAGGTTAAGGCGCTATGAAGAAGCGATTGACAGTTATGATCAAGCCTTGCAACTCAAACAAGATTATAACTACTGGACAGAACGTGGAAATGCGCTTCAAGAATTACAACGCTATCAGGAAGCCGTCACCGCTTACAATCAGGCGTTAAACTTGAAGCCGGATGATGATGAACTGTGGATGCTACAAAACCTAGCGACTAATCGTAGGCGTTGGCAAAAATGGCATCAAAATCTGGTAAAATTGTGGCAGAAAATTAAAGCCTTGCTTTAATCCCAAAAACCAACCCTAAACCCCTGAAACAAAGGCACATAATCCCCCATCCAGGTTAGTCACCGCCATTATTAACCAGTCCGCAAAAGTCCGCGCAGGCGGACTTTGTTTGTGTAGTTGCGATTTTAATCGCCTTATCAAAAGGGAGTTCTTAGAATGACTGTTCCCTGTTCCCTTTCCTCACCAAAATGTCCCGCCTTAGACCGATAGCCTGACAAATGACAAATTACCACGGACTACCAATCATCATAAATCCCGACCAATAATAAGGATGGGATAAATCAACTTGTCCCAACTCAGCCAATTGTGGCGGTAATAATACCCCACCCCCTGTTCCACTCCCGCGCAATTGTCCCCCTTCAATCACCACATTTCCCCGCAACATTGATAACTGGGCTTCTCGTAGCGCCTCTGCCTTAATTTGAGTCTGACCCAGTTGGTTATAAAACTCAGTCATTAAGGCTAATGTACCTTGGTCACTCACCTGCCATACACTACCTAAAGCCGTCTTCACACCCGACGCCACAGCTAATCCGGCAAAGCCTAACTCCGCTTGGTTGTCTCCCACCGCCGTGCGACAAGCCGATAAGACTAATAACTCCACAGGCGGATTATCCCAATTCATCTGTTGCATTTGCGCTAAGGTTAGCTTTTCATTCCACAACTGCACATAGGAATTACTAGGTCCCCCAGATTTAAAATCGGCATGAGTTCCTAGGTGAATAATTTCGTAAGGATAACGCTGGCGTTCTTGAATTAAATTTTCTAATGTAAACTCCTGATTGAGAAAAACTTTACCACCCACTTCTTGGGCAATCGTTGATAACTCTACCGGAACCGCCGGTAACGGATTAAGTTCCGTAAATTCTGATGCCCCCATCGCCAAGATTTGCGGATTTGTCATCGGCTGATAATTACTATTCATCAGACTGAATGTGGGAATCATGCTGAGGCTGTAGTTTTCAATCAAAAACTGTTGACCATCATGCAAGACGGGCATCGGTATCGTCCGCAATCCCGCATCCATGGAAAAGAGTAACGTATCAATTTCAGCCGCTTCCAGTTCCGATGCAATCGGTGCAATTAACCACTGATAAAGTTGTTGCGCGGGTTGCAAATAACCATTCCCCCGGCGGCGAAATGCATCTGTCAGTTGGACTCGTAGTTCGTTCGTAGTTTGTAAAAGTTGATCCTGATTAACCGGGATAACTTTAGTGACAGGTTCGGCGGCGGCGGAAAAGAGGACTAATTTCACGCCATCCGGTTGGGTTACCGCATAAATTACGGCAGAACGATTCCCGGTTTGGCGTTCAATTTCTGCCAACTTCTGTTCAATACTGGCTAAGGAAATCGAATATTGAGAGAAATCCTGCCCAAAGTAATCCGCAAATTCCTTAAGTCGGGCTTGTTCTAAGGATTCAATATAGCGATTCGTCGCCTCCCCTGCATCTTGTAGGGTCAAAAGTGCGGTTGAGGCGTTTATAATTGGCAGCGCTTGAGTCACATTTTCTGTGGTGTCTATAAAGGGCAGAGACTCGATAAGATTGTCTGAATCAATCCCCTCAGAAAGATTGTAAATCTCATCCGGGGAAAGAATTGGGTTTATCTGTGGGGGAACAGGTGTCTGTGGAGGAACAGGTGTCTGTGGAGAACCTGCACTGATAATCTGAATATTTCCTGTCGTTTGAGTTGAGGGGAATGATTCCACCGGAGAAATTGTCGCACTACCCGTGGTAAGGGCGGCGGCTATGCCATTCGTCGTCGCATCACCGATTTCAAAAGGTGTTTCATTCTCTCCGCCATGGCTAATCGTAATATTGCCCCCTTCACTCCCACCAATTGTGGAGATACTTGCAGGTATTCCATTAGCGGCGGTAAAGATATCGGTGGCGCGGAAAAAGCTTTCGGTGTTAATCTCGACTGTGCCGCCTGTTGTACCCCCTTGTGTATTAATCCAGCTAACTTGAATATCACCAAGGGCATTAAGGCTAACATTACCTCCTCCGGAACCACCATTGGTGTTAAGTTTCCCAGTGGTAATTTCCCGGTTGGCTTCGATGACAACATCCCCACCATTTATATCGCCAGATGTATTAATATCACCCGTAGTAATCGCCCCATTTTGCGCCGTTAGCGTAATTGTTCCACCCGTTGTGGATGAACCACTATCCAGAATTCCACTACGGGTATCAATGCTACCTTCGCTGGTTAACGTAATATTTCCAGTACCCTGGGATTCAACCGTACCACTTCCCAGGAGAGAAATACCAATATTATCTGATGCTGTTGTATCTTGACCCGTACTGCTAAGGAGAATATCACCCGTATTAGAACTTACCTTTGTCCCCAAATCCTGAATCTGAATCCCGCGACTGGAAGCCTCTGTTCCCCCTGTACCCTCTAGGGTAATCATTCCTGAACCTGTGGATTCAACTACACTGCTTTGCAGCATAAAAATACCAAAGTTATCATTTCCTGTGGCATTTCCGGCTGCACCACTTAGGAGAATATCGCCATTGTTTGAACTTACGGTTCCTGAATTTTGAATCTGAATACCCCGATTCCCATCTGTTCCCGTTCCCGCTGTACCCTCTAGAGTAATATTGCCTGTACCTGTGGATTCAACCACACCACCCAACATAAAAATACCAAAGTTATCGTTTCCGGTTGAGTCTCCACCAATACCATTAATTAAAATATCGCCATCCTCAGAACTTACCCTTGTTCCAGGATTTTGAATCTCGATACCGCGAGTCGCATCGGTTCCAGCGCCACCTGTTCCCTCTAGGATAATAGCGCCTGTTCCTGTTGATTTCACAACCGCACCATTACTCAGAAAAATCCCCGTTTTCCCTGCACCTCCACTACTTCCTCTGCCGGTAATATCAATCGTACCGTCTCCAGAATTGAGAGTTCCACCATTAAGCAGTACTGTTCCTATCGCATCACCGCCAAAGCTTCCCGGTTTTATCGAGATATTACCCCCATTGGTGAAAATTTGCGACCCTGAATTCATCACAAATTGGGCAACTCCTGCATCTCGTTGGGTGGCTAAAGCATTTTCATCATTAATTGTGGCGCTAAAGTTGCCGCCGTTTAAGGTAATGAGCACATTATTAATCGTGATACTTCTGCCCGCTTGTAGGGTCAACGTGCCAATGTTACTGGCATTGATACTCTGATTAATCGTAATATCATTATTCGCTTGTAGAACAACATTTCCCATGAGCTCATTGAGCTGTTCCGTATCAAAGGTAACAGAGTTGCTTGGATTCTCGCCAAAAAGATTATTTTGTGCAAAATTATCGGTTCCCCCATCACTAATCGTGATATTTTTCGGATCAAATAAAATAGTTCCTAGATTCCCGGATGTTGCCCCGACATCAACTAATCCTCGGAAAATCAAACTCTCTTTCGCCGATATTTCGACCAAGCCACCATCACCGGAAATGTCGCCCCCCGTGGCACTCACACTGCCATAAAAACGGTTAATTTCATCTGCCCAAGCCACAACTTGTCCAGCATTTCCTGTGTTTATCCCATCAGTATAAATAACGGAATCCTGACTGACAAATGTACGTAAAGCATTCGGTATCGCACCTTGTCCTTGAAACCCGCCGCCAATCAAAACTGTGCCACCTTTATCACCACCAGAGGCATTAATAGTGGCATTTATTAATCCCACTTGTTCGCCGAATAGATAGACATTACCCCCAAATTGCTCACTAGAGGTATCAATTACGCCCGACAGAATTGTTGTTCCTGCTGTTGTGGGAATCTTGACATTTGAACCGATGAGTCGCACTGTATTTTCTGAGTCAACAGTAACGCCTGTACTCTCTTCTTCCTGATGTCCGGTGAGTAACTCAGCTAATTTTAAGGGTGAAATTCCGTCTGCTGTTGGTAGAGAATCTCCCACTGTCGCGGCTTCAAATTCTAACGACAGTAACATCCCAGCTTGAGAAATCCGGACTAAGTTTTCTCCAGGAACCGCCGTAATTGTAATAGTCCCTCCAGGAGAGGAAAGGGTTCCCGTGTTGATCACTTGACCCGCCAGCAGGGTTAAATTTTCTCCCTCAATTACAGCTAATTCACCCGCATTAATAATGCTTCCGGGCTGATTCATCGTAAACGCAAAACGATTTGGGGAACCGACTAACGATTGGTAGTTTGTCTCACCACTGGAATTAAACCAACCATTCTCAAATCCAATCCCATTTGCCGTCGTCGCCGTAAAACTTCCTGGCACATTCAAACTGGCATTAGACCCAAAAATAAACCCCGATGGGTTCATCAAAAATAGATTAGTGTTTCCCCCACTGACCTGAATTAACCCATGAATCATCGACGCCTCATTCCCCGAAACTCTACCCAAAATATTACGAATTTGCGGATTGGATAAAAAGTTAGCAATTTGATTAGCATTGAGTCCAAATTGCTGGAAACTGTGGAACAGATTCGCGCCATCTCCGGAAATGCTTCCGCCTGTAATATTAAATTGGTTACCGTCTAAATTAATACTTGTACCCGTCCCATCATCAGCCGCTTTTATGGACTCAGCTTGTAGCGGTTCATGCTTCAGAAATGCCAACGGGATGATCAATACTATCGCTAACCAACGGCTGAACTGAATCGGTGTAGACATGAGCGTTCCCTGATCTTGAGGTAGAAATGCACTGGACTGGTTTAATGAATTAAATCGATCAAACGTCATCCTGTCGGGGGTGGTTGATCGACTCAGAAGAGGTTTTTATTGATAATTTATCAACCAAAGCTGACCTTGGTCTCGGTTTGGTGAGGTCGCAGGGTCACTAAATTTATGCATTATTTTGCCGCAGCTTTCTCTAGTATAAAGAAATAAATGCCAAGTGTCAGTGGGGTAGAAAAAAATTCTAGCTAAAATGATTTAAAATTGCCAAACTATGCTATAAATTAAAAGCCGAACTTTTTACGAAGCTTTATATTATAGAGCATATCTAAATGATTGGTAAAACTTTAGTTCCCAGTTCCCAGTTCCCAGAGTGGGTTAGGGCGATCGCAGGTTCAATTCCTGAAAGGGTTCTGAATCCTCATCCAGGGTGATTGTCCCTGGTTGGGCGGGTTCCTGATTGATTTGTAGGGTAAAGGTTCCCTGGGGTAACTGTTCGAGATAATAAACACCCGCTGCATTGGTGACGGAAAATCGTCGTTGTTCGCCATCAACGCTAATCGCTTCTACCCTCGCGCCAGCAACGGGATTTCCGGCGGTATCTGTAACTACCCCAGAGAGAGTATAGGATAAGACCAGAGGAACTTGGACTAACGTATAACTTCCCGCTACCACCTCAACCCTGTATGCATCATTGACGGTTTGCCAATCGAGGGGAAATCCAGACGGATCAAAGTCGAGGCGATAGGTTCCCGGTGGTAAGCGTAGCCCAATTCGATCCCCTTGGACTTGGGGACGAAAGGATTGAATCGGTTGGTTATTCAGAATTAATAATAACTCGGGGTTTTCGGTGTAAATATCTTCACCCGGATCGCGCTTACCATTATTATTACGGTCAAAAAACGGCTGAATCAATACCCCGCCGCGATCGCGAAACCGATCCGATTGACGATCGCCTGGAGTTACCGCTCATAAAAATGTATACAATTATAATCATTCGTTGCCACAAGTATACACCACGTCCAACGAAGCGGTAGTTGAACGATTCCGCTGTGGATTTTCACCACGTCTAGAAGTGCGTTTCCGCTTGCTCTGCATTCCGTCT